>DAIDAH010000056.1 GCA_027310735.1 Methylotenera sp.
ATTTACAGAGGTGTACAAAGCGTTGATTTTGTCCGCCCGTAGCCTGATTGAAACTGAGCCTGCCTACAATTATGTCACAGCCCGTTTGCAGTTGGATTTGGTACGTGCAGAAGTGCTAGGTGAGCGTGTGAGCCATGCTGAGATGGATGCGCATTATGTCGAATACTTTCCGCGCTACATCAAAATTGGCATCAATGCCGAGTTATTAGATTCGCGCCTAGCGCAATTTGATTTAACTAAATTAGCCTCAGCATTGGTTAAAGAGCGCGACTTTCAATTTGGTTATTTAGGCATACAAACGCTCTATGATCGTTATTTTTTGCACATAGAAGAACGCCGCATTGAATTGCCGCAAATCTTTTTCATGCGTGTGGCAATGGGTTTGGCGATGAATGAAATTGACCGCGAAGCCCGTGCCATTGAGTTTTACAACGTGCTAAGCAGCTTCGATTTCATGAGTTCAACACCAACACTCTTTAATGCTGGCACGCTACATTCGCAGTTATCAAGCTGCTACTTAACCACCGTTAGTGATGATTTAGACAGCATTTATCAAGGCATCAAAGAAAATGCCTTGCTGCAAAAATACGCTGGCGGTTTGGGTAATGACTGGACGCCAGTGCGTTCATTAGGCGCACGCATCAAAGGTACTAACGGCAAAAGTCAGGGCGTCATTCCATTCTTAAAGGTGGTCAATGACACCGCCGTTGCAGTAAACCAAGGCGGCAAGCGCAAAGGTGCTGTCTGCGGCTATTTGGAAACTTGGCATTTAGACATTGAAGAGTTTTTAGATTTGCGCAAAAACACAGGTGATGATCGCCGCCGCACGCATGACATGAACACTGCGCATTGGATTCCAGATTTATTTATGCGTCGCGTGACTGAAGCTGGTGATTGGACATTATTTTCACCATCGGACGTACCAGATTTGCACGATAAATATGGCAAAGCCTTTGAAACCGCTTACGTGGAATATGAGCGCCGCGCAGATAACGGTGAAATCAAGTTATTTAAGCGTGTTCCTGCTTTGCAGATGTGGCGCAAGATGCTTTCGATGCTGTTTGAAACTGGTCATCCTTGGATTACTTTTAAAGACCCTTGCAATATCCGCTCGCCCCAGCAGCATGTGGGAGTGGTGCATAGCTCTAACCTATGTACGGAAATTACGCTCAATACTTCAGACACGGAAATTGCTGTATGTAATTTAGGTTCTGTGAACTTATTGCAGCATTTAAAAGAAGTAAATGGCAAGTTGGCGTTAGACAGCGACAAACTGCAAGCTACCATTAAAGTGGGCATGCGTATGCTAGATAACGTGGTGGATATTAACTTTTACCCCGTAGGCAAAGCGCGTAACGCTAATACGCGCCACCGTCCTGTCGGCATGGGCATTATGGGCTTTCAAAACTGCTTACATGCAATGCGAATTCCGTATGCAAGTATGGAAGCGGTGGAATTTGCCGACCGTGCCATGGAAGCGGTATGTTACAACGCTTATTATGCTTCAACGGTGTTAGCAGAGGAGCGCGGCGCGTATTCAAGCTTTAAAGGTAGCTTGTGGGATCAAGGCATTTTACCACTCGATACACTAGATTTGTTATTAAGCGAGCGTGGCGGCAATGTGGACGTGGATAGAAGCCAAACACTCGATTGGGATGCATTACGCAAGCGCATTCAAACCATAGGTATGCGTAATTCTAACTGCGTGGCCATTGCACCGACGGCAACCATTTCTAACATCGTTGGCGTTTCTGCCAGCATTGAACCTGAATACCAAAATCTATATGTGAAATCTAATCTATCGGGCGAATTTACTATTGTGAATGAGCAGTTAGTGAGCGACCTCAAAGCCCGTGGCCTTTGGGATGCCGTTATGGTTTCTGATCTGAAATACTTTGATGGCTCATTGGCACCTATAGAACGTGTACCAGCCGACTTGAAACAACTTTATGCTACTGCTTTTGATGTTGACCCCACTTGGTTGATTGAAGCTGCTGCACGTCGCCAAAAATGGATAGATCAGGCGCAATCGCTTAACTTGTACTTTGCCGTGCCTTCAGGCAAGAAACTTAACGATACTTATATACTCGCTTGGCAGCGCGGTTTAAAAACCACATATTACTTACGTTCATTAGGCGCAACAGCGGCTGAGAAATCGACAGGCACAGGTGGTGAACTCAATGCAGTTTCCGCGCATGTATCAGAGCCAGCACCCAAAATGTGTTCGATTGATAATCCAGAGTGCGAATCTTGCCAGTAATAAAATAAGATTAAAAAATTAAGGAAAAATAACTATGTTGTCATTTGAAGATGAAATAATCACAGAAACACACGCCCAGCAAGACGCACCAACGTTAAAGGCAGTGCCAACACCTGCGGCAGCCTCAATTCTTAAGCCAACCGCTGCCAATCAACCATCGCATTCAGGCCGCGTAAACGCTTCTGATAAACGCATGATAAACGGTCAAACCGATGTGAACCAGCTCGTGCCGTTTAAGTATCATTGGGCGTGGGATAAGTACCTAGCAGGATGTGCTAATCATTGGATGCCGCAAGAAGTCTCTATGAGCCGTGATATTGCACAGTGGAAAGACAGCACCGCACTCACTGACGATGAGCGCTTAATCATAAAACGTAACCTTGGTTTTTTTACCACCGCTGATTCACTTGCGGCGAACAATATTGTGCTTGGCACATATCGCCATATTACCGCGCCTGAATGTCGTCAATACTTGCTGCGCCAAGGTTTTGAAGAGGCAATTCATACCCATGCTTACCAATATATTGTAGAAAGTTTGGGGCTGGATGAAAGCGAAATATTTAACGCTTACCAAGAAGTGCCTAGCATTAAAGCCAAAGATGATTTTTTAATTCCATTCATCAATACTCTCACCGACCCGACGTTTAAAACAGGCACGCCAGAGACTGACCAGCAACTGTTACGCTCACTCATCGTATTTGCCTGCATTATGGAAGGTTTGTTTTTCTACGTGGGTTTTGCGCAGATTCTAGCCCTTGGTCGCCAAAATAAAATGCCGGGTGCAGCCGAGCAATATCAATATATTCTGCGCGATGAATCCATGCACTGTAATTTTGGGATTGATGTGATTAACACCATCAAACTCGAAAACCCGCATTTATGGACAGCCCAATTCAGAGATGAAATCAAAGCACTGATGCAACACGGCGTTGAGCTGGAATACCAATACGCGGAAGCCACCATGCCACGCGGTGTGTTAGGGCTAAACGCAACGATGTTTAAGGAGTATTTACGCTTTATTGCCAATCGCCGTTGCCAGCAAATTGGTTTAGATGTGTTGTACCCAGGTGCAAATAACCCGTTCCCTTGGATGAGCGAAATGATGGATTTAAAGAAAGAGAAAAACTTCTTTGAAACACGTGTCACTGAGTATCAAACAGGTGGTGCATTAAGCTGGGAGTGAAACGAGAATTGTAAATGGTACTTCAATTTAAACTATAACCATAGAGTGGGCAGCTGAATATGTCTCGTCGTTCCATACTTTCCGTTTCAGAGCGTGATAGCTTACTAGTGATTCCAGAAAATCAGGATGATTTAATTCGTTACTACACTTTTAATGAGCCTGATTTGTCACTGATTAGGCAACGACGAGGTGATGCTAATCGACTTGGCTTTGCCGTGCAACTTTGTCTGTTGCGTTATCCGGGATATGGTCTATCCAATGACATGGCAGCCACCAAACCATTAATACAATGGGCTGCCAGCCAAATAAAGACTGACGCAAGTGTATGGGAAAAGTATGGTGAGCGCGATGAAACGCGGCGAGAACACCTTCAGGAACTGCGTAGCTACCTCAATTTATCGCCATTTAGCCTATCAGATTTCCGTTTTCTATTGCATGACTTGATTAACCTTGCCATGCAAACCGACAAGGGGCTTGTACTCGCAGCGCATGCATTGGAAACGCTTCGCCATCGGCAGGTTATGCTTCCAGTTCTTACAGTAATTGAACGAGCCTGCGCAGAAGCCATCACGCACGCTAATCGGCGCATTTATCGCGCATTAATTGAACCGCTGACTGAGCAGCATCGGTGTAGGCTAGATGATTTACTGAAGCGCAAACCAAATAACAATACCACTTGGCTGATCTGGTTACGCCAGTCACCACTGAAACCAAATTCTCGGCATATGCTTGAGCATATAGAGCGACTGAAAACATTCCAAAGGTTGGCTTTACCTGAAGGGATTGGTCGCTATATTCACCAGAACCGTCTACTGAAGTTAGCGCGCGAAGGTGGGCAGATGACACCGCAAGACCTCAGCAAGTTCGAGAAGGAGCGACGTTATGCAACCTTGGTCGCGCTGGTCTTGGAAGGCATGGCAACAGTCACGGATGAACTGGTTGATTTACATGATCGCATTTTGGTTAAGCTATTTAGCACAGCCAAAAACAAACATCAGCAACAATTCCAAAAACAAGGCAAGGTCATCAACGACAAGGTAAGGCTATACTCAAAAATAGGACTTGCCTTAGTGCGGGCAAAGCAATCTGGTAGTGATCCCTATGCGGCCATTGAGTCGGTCATTCCATGGGATGATTTTACGCAGAGCGTCACCGAAGCCGAGCAACTCGCACAGCCAGAATCGTTTGATCACCTGCACTTGGTTGGTGAACAATTTAATATGTTGCGCCGCTATACGCCAGAGTTTTTAGGGGTACTCAAGTTACGTGCGGCGCCAGCAGCAAAGAGTGTGTTGGATGCTATTGAGGTGCTACGTAGCATGAATGCTGACAGCGCACGTAAAGTACCAGAAAATGCACCAACAGATTTTATCAAAACACGCTGGAAACCACTTGTGCTCACGGATGATGGTATCGACCGTCGTTACTATGAAATTTGCGTATTGTCAGAACTGAAAAATGCACTTCGCTCAGGTGACATATGGGTAGAAGGCTCCCGTCAGTTTAAAGACTTTGATGAGTATCTGTTGCCCTTGGATAAATTTAGCGCACTCAAACAGGCAAAGGAGTTGCCCATTGCCATCAATCCAGAGTGCGACCAATATCTACATGATCGGCTAACTCTATTGGAACAACAGCTGGCCACTGTCAACAGGCTGGCTCTGGCCAATGAACTGCCTGATGCAATATTCACAGACTCTGGATTGAAGATCACACCACTGGATGCCGCTGTACCAGAAGCAGCACAATTCCTTATTGACCAGACTGGCATGCTATTACCGCGCGTCAAAATCACTGAGCTGTTAATGGATGTTGATGACTGGACTGGTTTCACGCGACATTTCGTACACTTAAAGGGTGGTGAGCCTGTCAAAGATAGGACGTTATTACTGTCAGCTATACTTGCTGATGCGATTAACCTAGGCTTAACCAAAATGGCTGAATCCAGCCCTGGAACGACCTATGCAAAACTATCATGGCTCCAAGCGTGGCACATTCGTGATGAAACCTATTCGACAGGACTTGCAGATATAGTCAATGCGCAGTTTGGACAGTCTTTTGCCGAGAACTGGGGTGATGGCACAACGTCATCATCCGATGGGCAGCGCTTTCGGGCAGGCAGTAAAGCTGAAAGTAGTGGTCACATCAACCCAAAATATGGCAGTGAACCTGGCCGATTATTTTACACGCACATTTCTGACCAGTATGCACCGTTCAGTACCAAGTTAGTCAATGTGGGTGTACGCGACTCAACCTATGTGCTTGATGGATTGCTATATCATGAATCTGATTTGCGAGTTGAAGAGCATTATACCGACACAGCAGGCTTCACCGATCATGTCTTTGGTTTGATGCATCTATTAGGCTTTAGGTTTGCGCCACGCATTCGTGATCTGAAAGACACGAAACTATATATCCTGACAAATAAACAGGATTATCCCGCACTGGATACCATGATTGGTGGCACCCTGAACATTAAGCACATTCGTACGCATTGGGATGAGATTTTACGGCTGGCCGCTTCAATTAAGCTAGGAACAGTAACTGCCTCATTGATGATACGAAAACTTGGCAGTTATCCGCGTCAGAACGGCCTAGCTATAGCATTACGTGAGCTAGGTCGCATCGAGCGCACGCTGTTTATTCTGGACTGGTTACAAAGTGTTGAGTTGCGCAGACGCGTACATGCTGGATTAAACAAAGGTGAAGCACGCAATGCTCTGGCCAGAGCTGTATTCTTTAATCGGTTGGGTGAAATTCGCGACCGTAGCTTTGAGCAACAACGTTACCGAGCCAGTGGTCTGAACTTAGTGACAGCTGCTATTGTATTGTGGAATACAGTGTATCTAGATCGAGCAACACAAACCATGCGCGAAGCTGGCAGTAAAGCTTTCGATGACACCTTGTTACAGTATCTGTCACCATTGGGCTGGGAGCACATCAATTTGACGGGTGATTATGTTTGGCGGCAAAATCGCAAAGTAGAGGATGGGGAATTTAGACCGTTACGCAATGCAGAAAAGTCTTAGCGTACAATTTTTTCCGTTTTCTGCGTTCGCCCCAATCGCAAGCATCGCCCAAATCAGTAGCCTTAATGAGCGCAATGGATAGCATCAACCGTAAGATGGGGAAGGAATCCATCAAACTTGCCAGCGAAGGTTTTAAACGTCCTTGGAAAATGAATCAAGGCAACAAGAGTCCCAACTACACAACTAGCTGGGATGAGGTGCTCTGCTCTTTTTAATCCAAATAGTTGTATCGTGTAATTTTTGAGCAAGGCTGTAATTAGGTTAACGGCCAATGACTTAGAGGCCTTTCCCAGCTTCGATTCACATACTTACCCACAGATTTTGTGGGGAGTCTGGTCTAGCAATTAAGAGGGATAGTCACACTTACTTAATCACGTTTTTGTTTTCTAAAATCCCATGGTGGCATTGGACTTGGTTCTATCCATAACCCTACCCTCTTAATTTGAGCTTCATCTTCAGCTCTTGAGTATGTTGCCCGATCACTCTCAGGCTGCTCTTTCATATACTTCTTGTAATGCCATGCCAAACCCAAATTAATTTGGCGTAGATTGCAGTCAACATCACCCACCATAATCTTACCAACCAACCTGCCATAGCGATCCTGCTTATCACCTACAATCGTTGCAGTTTTGTCATATGCACAGTCTGACAATGCCTCTTTAGACTTCTGACCGAATGGCTGCTTCTTTTCTGGTGCATCAATACCAGCTAGTCTCACTTTGTATTGAGTCCGCAAACTATCTAGCACAGTGACGGTGTCACCGTCAGTGATGCCAACCACCCTTCCCGTTACATCGGCGAATGAATTAGTCGAAGCTAAAGTTGTTAGGCTGAGTAATAACGCGGTAAATTTATATTTGCAGATTTTCATTTTAGTATTTTTTGCCTGAGTGATATCTGCACCAATGTTTTAATGTCACGTTAAGGAGGATTATTTACTTTTAGACTTACCTACAGGCTGTACAGTGGGTACAACGAGTAATGCGAAGCGTGAAGCTGTCAAATCCTTAGTATCAGGAACTGAACATCCAATCATATCTCTAAACAAACGAATCCAATCAGTATCAACATCCTCATCGTCACACCATCTTAAAAAGTCAATTGGGTTAATTTCAAGTGGGGGAGCGCTTTCTTGATCATTCCATTTTTTAAGAATACTACGTGCTTGATGAAAGCGACGATTACTACCATGAAGTGCTTGATTATCCAATCCGACACCGCCAATAGGAACTTCATGACAATCAAGAGAAGCGTTAATTCCACTCACCAGCAAAGCCGCCATCACCGGCGTCCAAGTAGTCATATTCAAATAGTTCGCAATGCTCACATTTTGCTGAGCACCCTGAAGAATTAAGCCACCAAGATTTGGCTGATGATTTGATGAGCTTGCACTTATAGGCAGCGTCACCAGTGACGTTGTTGCTAAACGATTGCCACCAGAGCTTACTTGCTTAGATTTTGCCTGTGTAGACTTCACCACAGGCACAACATCTTGAACAGCCCCTAATGCAGACGCTGTGCTGGGTTGAATATTTGGAGTGTGACTCGCACACTTTTCTAACCACTTATCAATATCTTCTTTGAACCAACCAACAGTACCGCTAGTTAAAAGAAAACTTTTAGGGAATGTAGGATCATAACGCTTAGACTTTTCATTCAGCCTATCATAGATCGTTGAACGCGAAAGTTTGGTATAGGCACTTAAGTCCTTTATACGAAAAATAGATCCAGCCACTCGCCATCCCCAATAATATCTATAGATTGCAGTCTAATAACAAATCAAACTATTGCATACCTTAAATAACATCACAATAATTTTAAATGTAAATTAGCTACGGTAACTTTTCAAAAAACTAACCAATAAGCAAAACTCATACAGACTAGCCGTACTTACATCAACGCCTCAGATGATATTGGTACAGGTGCACTAGGTACGCTTGGCAACGTGATTTGGATTATCTTTGCAGGTATTTGGCTGGCGATTGGTCATTTGATTTCAGCGTTACTATGCTTCATCACGATCATTGGTATTCCTTTTGGGATTCAACACCTAAAGCTTGCCAGTATTGCAGTTGCGCCGATTGGAAAGACGATTGTTGATAAGTGGTAGATTTTAATTAAAGGCTTTAGTTTGGATCAGTTTTTACAAGGCTTTATATTGGTTACTGGGATTGACGGTCTGGTATATAAAGCATGGACACACTAATACAGGTGCAAATTGATTGTTAAATAATGTTTTAGGTTTAAATCCATCTTGTGCTTTTGCTGGTATGTTTACACGTATAATCGTCAAATAATGGAACGGATCCAATCCATCAATATTGAAAGAATTAACTGGTGTTGTGCTGACCAAGGCATAACGCTGGATGAGCTTGCGTCCGAAACAGGAGTAGCAAAAGCCAGCTTAGACCGCTTAATGGAAGGTGAAAATAGTTTAACCTTCAATCAACTGCATAAGATTGCATCTCACTTTGGGCGTGGGGTTCTGTTCTTTCTTGAAGCTGGGCCAGTTAATGAAGCACAGGCTCACTCTCCACAATTTCGCACTTTAGCAAATCAAAAGCCTGAGCTCTCTTTTAAGCTTAAAGCGCTGATTGAACGTGTTGAAAAACAGCGTGATGTTTATTTAAGCTTACGTGAGGATTTGGATAATGTAGATAGGCCTATTTTTACTCCGCCAGAACTCCCTGCGCAAAACCCACAAGAAGCAGCACGTATCACAAGACTCTGGCTTGGATTAAGCGAGACTAATAATTTTGAAACATACCGCGAGGCAGTCGAGGCTAAAGGTATTCTCGTCTTTCGAAGTAATGGTTATACGGGGAAATGGCAAATAGCAAAAGAAAACCCGATACTGGGATTTGCACTTTACGATGCCACTTGCCCTGTTATAGTTATAAAAAAACTAGCATGGGATACGCAACAATCCTTTACGCTAATGCATGAGTTGGGACATTTGCTTATGCATAGAGAGAGCTCTATTGATGATGAGCGTGATATGTATTCTTATCAGGGTAGAGAGCGCGAGGCAAAAGCATTTGCTGGGAGTTTACTTGTTCCAAATCACTATCTAGCAGGCATACGTGATGACGAACGCCCTGATGAAGTGTCTCTTTACGATAGCTGGCTTGAACGACAAAAGCGTGCATGGGGTATTAGTCCTGAGGTAATTTTACGTAGACTACTTGATTCTGGAAGACTGCCTCAAGACCGTTATACCGCCTATCGGGAATGGAGAACGCAAACAGTAATGCCGCAACGAGAAGGTGGTAGTAGAGCTTTTCGCAATAGAGAGCCTAGGCATGTCTTTGGAGATGTATTCGTTCGCACGGTCTTTGATTCTTTGTATGCAAGAAATATTACGCTAAACAAAGCGAGCAACTATCTTGATAGCTTAAAAATTAAAGATTTGCGTAAGTTGGAACAATACTATGCAGGTCTTTGATGCTTCATCGATGATTCATGCTTGGGATAATTATCCTATAGAACAATTTCCTGGCTTGTGGGAATGGATTGCAGCCCAAATAGCAGAAGGAATCATTGTTATTCCATCAGTTGCTTTTGAAGAAGTGTCACATAAAGTTCCTGAGTGTTGCGAATGGCTAAGAGATAATGGCATTGAGCGAATTGATGTTACAAACGCAATCCTACAAGAAGCAATGCGTACCAAGGCACTCATCGGCGTGGTAGAGGATCGATACCATCCTAAAGGCGTAGATGAAAATGATCTATTAATTATCGCAACCGCTCAAGTCAAACGGGCCGAACTTGTATCTGATGAAGCTAAGCAACCAACGTTATCGAATAATGAGCCTACAAAAAGAAAAATCCCTGCTGTTTGCGCATTGCCGCAAGTCGGTGTTTCTTGTGTCGATTTTGTTAGTTATATTAAACGCTCACAAGCCGTTTTTCGCTAGATATCACAAGTACATTTGCGTTAATTAACTTCTGATTTAGGCTCACCTTGCTAAGCTGGCCAAACCCCAAACCCAACGCTTCGCAAATCAATGTCAACCTCAACTTCCATCTTAGCCGCTTCATCATAGGTCATTGGATTAAACCCTTCATAAAGATCAATCAGGCAGCAGCCTTATCCATACTGCCGTAGAGATGAAGTTCAGCATGCGCTCATTACACGTAACTTAAATCTGTGCCAGACTTGAAATGAGGTACATGTTTGGCAGGTATTTGAACCTGCTCACCGGTCTTTAACACCCTTAGGTAGCTACCCATGTCTGTTGCAATCTCCCTATCAAGCTTTTGACCATGCTTCTTGAGATATTGAATGATTGTGGCGATATGCATAAGAGGGCCTTTCTAAAAACGTCTTGTAACGTTGATAAGTATTCTAACATAGGCGAATATTTAACTTAAAACCTCAAACCAATTATGATCAATACTTGGATGTAGAAATACTACATGATGATCTTCCGTATTCAACCGAGACTTAATTTGATAGTCATTTTGATAGTTGAATATGAATAGACAATAAAAAAGCCCATTAAATCATGGGCTTTTAGTGTATCTGTGGCGGAAGAGGTGAGATTCGAACTCACGGTGGGCTCGCACCCACGACAGTTTTCCTTCACAACTACAGCTTTCGCTGCCAGTAATAACTACTGTTTGTGCGCTGGACTATACCTTGACCATTGCATTACTGCTTTAGGTCCGCGCCGTCTAGTCTCTACACCTTCAAAAGCATTTTCGCTTAAGCTTGGCTCGGTATTGGCTTGCTCATTTCTGAGTTTAGCTTTCACCGAGTTTGACGCGTTACACCTTATAGATTTCTCAGAAAGGGCTCGATTTATTATTCAAGACTGTAGCATTAAACCGCTCTGCCACTCTTCCGTTTGAATAAAATGAATTATAAGCTTTTCAACAATCTTTATCAATAGCAGAGCTTTGAAATAAACAACTTAACTTAAAACTTATTACATGTCACGCCCTGCTCTATTAGCTTCAAAAATTTATAGCATATCCTGAGATTGATTCTATTTTAAAAACTGAGGTCGATTGATGATTAATAACATGTAGAAATGATTGCTTTAGTTTATTGATCTCTCATATTGAATCAGCATCAATAGTCCTTGGGAAGTTTAAAGAACGTCTTCTGTAGACGTATTATGTATAAATATCCACCAATCATTATGGTAGATTAACAATCTTTGCTATACACAGCTAACTTACAAACAAAGCAGACAAACCACATATATTAATGATGTTTTAATACTTTTATGTTATTTTGAGGAAGTTTCTTGGTATCGTATACTGGCAATTGTAAGCTCGACCAACCCCCGGCTACTCCCCTCTAGACGATCCAAATCATTTTCGATACATGTTAAATATTCCTCGCCGCCGATAGACTTTGCCACCCGTTTAAGTATCTTATCAAGGTCCCTACATCTAACTGCAGTAAGCGCTAGATCACCAGCCTTCCATTTGGATGACATAAAGGCTCTGACCAGTTCATGGCGCGCAGTTTTGCAGCGGTCCCAATCGAAAAAAGGTATAAATTTTAGGAGGTCTGGAACCTCATCGGCTTTCGATAACTCCCGATAAATTATTGGAAACAAGGCTGCAATCATCAATGAGACTGCCCGGCTACGAGCATTAAGTAAAGAGGGTATAAGTAAACCAGCAGCATGGACAAGTGCCTTGTATGAAGTCTTCTCAGCATCGAACATGAGCTTGGCACATGCGCCGTATGCCTCTCCAGTTAGGTCGACGACGTGACGACCATATAAGGCACTGGCTAATTCATCGACAGACTCAACGATACGCTTACGAGCAGCAGCTGGTGCTTTCTCGAAGACAATAAGGTTCCGGCTTGCAACTTGCGCTTCAATACCGTGTTCCAATCCAGTTCTGACAAGCCATCTTCCATCAATGTTTGAACCAATTATTTCAAGTAACATTAAAATGCCACCGGTTTCGTCAACATCGAACCTGTTGCGTAGGCATGTCTCTATGGCACTGTGAGCTATCTCAAACTTCTTAATATCCTCGATTTTTGGGATAACCAACCGGATAGCTTCCATGTACGCGTTGATTGGAAGATTACTTTGCAACACAACTCTCACAAGCAAGTCGATTGCGTCATTCGGTAGGCCCGCAACTACACGCTCTCCGATTTCCTGGTTTGAGAGCAGGGCCGCTAACTGTCTATCGTCAGCACGTTGCAGAACATTTTCAAGCACAATACCCAAAGTGGTTTTGGGTACACGCCTCTCGTTCAACAGCCACCATATATCAGTTTCAACTGGTTCGATTGTGAGTGTGAGCAACTCATTTTTTCGAGTCGAAGGGCCCAATGAAATCAGTACTTCTCGAACTGCGTGTATACCTTCAACAAGGTCACGCGCTCGATTTATGAGCTCGGCGCTAAGCCGCTTTGACTGTAAACCATTAGCTTCCGCCAACCAATGCATCTCCGCCGCAATCTCTTGAGAGTCTAGCTTGGCGAAGATTGGTAGAGCTGCAGAATAATGTCTATCTTCAACTAAAAGGGGAAGCAGTACCCTGCCAACTCTGTCCGAGAGCTCATGATCGAGCTCGGATAGAACAATTCCCATCCTTTGGATTAACTCATCTTCCATGGCTAGCCTGCTAACAAGTGCACCTCCCTGTAAGGC
>DAIDAH010000057.1 GCA_027310735.1 Methylotenera sp.
GTGTAATTCTTTTAGGCGTTTGGGAGTGGTCGAATCTAATTCGTTTGAATACATTGCAAATGCTAGGTTGCATAGCCATTGCTCTATGTGTAGCTACTCTGATTTTAGTGCAATCACAAACGCAGATACACGCATACCAACAGCAGTTTACTTTTTGGTTATCAGGAAGTGCAGCCCTCTTTTGGGTGGTTATTGCCCCCATTTGGCTTGCTTCACGAAAAGTAGTCAGCCATAAGTTTGTCATGTGCATGTTGGGTTTATTATTATTATTGGCAACTTGGGTTGGTATTGTAGGTTTGCATGCGATTAGCCCATGGTTGTTGTTAAGTGCTGTTGCTACTGTAAGCATTGCAGATAGCGCAGCTTACTTTGCAGGTAAGCGCTTTGGTCGTCATAAGCTTGCACCAGAAATTAGTCCAGGTAAAACATGGGAGGGCGTATTGGGTGCTCTCTTGGCTGTGACAGTTTATGGAGCAGTACTTTGCTACTATCAAGATTATAGTTATTGGATGATTGTTGGTTTATGGATCATTGTTGTGCTAAGTGTTATGGGTGACCTGTTTGAGTCTATGCTGAAGCGTCAGGCAGGGATTAAAGATAGTAGCCAGTTATTGCCCGGCCATGGAGGTGTACTGGATAGAATCGATGGTCTTATACCCACGTTAGCCATTACATTTTTCTGTACTTATATCCCATTTATCACAAAGTTTGCATCGCATGGTTAATGTATTATTGAACAGCAAGTCAGAAGAAACAGTGAGGCAGCAAGTAACAATCCTAGGAGCAACAGGTACTATAGGGCTGCAAACTCTTGAGGTCATTGCACTACATCCAGAGCGATTTAGTGTATTTGCATTAACCGCTAATGCAAATGTACAAAGCTTGTTTGAGTTATGTATACGATATGCACCTCAATATGCTGTGATGTTGCAGACTACTTCAGCAGAGAGCTTAAGAGCGCAGCTTAAAGCGGCAGGCTCTAGCACGATAGTGTTGCAAGGTGAAAAGGCTTTAAGTGAGGTTGCTTCTCATGAGCAAGTGGATGTCGTGATGGCAGCTATTGTTGGGGCAGCAGGATTGCATCCGGCTATGGCAGCAGCGCGTGCGGGTAAACGTATTTTATTAGCCAACAAAGAAACCTTAGTGATGGCTGGTAATTTGTTTATGCAAGCTGTCATTGAGGGGGGGGCGACTTTGCTTCCTATTGATAGTGAGCATAACGCGATATTTCAGGTAATGCCAAGTCAGCATAGTCAAAATTTGGTAAATTCAAATTTGGCCAGTATGGGCGTCAAGCGAATCTTACTTACAGCATCTGGCGGGCCATTTCGCAATGCGAGTTTACAAGAACTACAAATGGTAACGCGTGCGCAAGCTCTGAATCATCCTAACTGGGTTATGGGGCCAAAAATTACCATTGACTCTGCGACGATGATGAATAAGGGCTTAGAGGTCATTGAAGCACACTGGTTATTTAATGCTCACCCTTC
Organism: Methylotenera sp.; assembly: GCA_027310735.1. GTDB lineage: Bacteria > Pseudomonadota > Gammaproteobacteria > Burkholderiales > Methylophilaceae > Methylotenera. Next base: position 1,491 of record DAIDAH010000057.1, read on the forward strand.
ACAAATTGACGTTGTTATTCATCCGCAAAGCGTAATCCACTCAATGGTTGAATACATTGATGGTAGCGTACTTGCGCAGTTGGGTAACCCTGATATGCGCACACCTATTGCTTATGGTTTGGGATACCCTGATAGATTAACCAGTGGCGTTAGCAGTCTTGATTTGCTTAAAACGGCTCGTTTAGATTTTTCTGAGCCGGATATGATCCGTTTCCCTTGCTTACAAATAGCCTATGATGCTTTAAATGCGGGGGGTACAGCGCCTGCAATTTTGAATGCTGCTAATGAAGTTGCTGTAGAGGCATTTTTGACAGAAAAAATTGGTTTTATGGACATTTCTGAAATTATCCAATCTGTATTAGCAGCATCTAACATTGAAAGGGTTACCTCTATTGAGCAGTTGGTGGCAGTTGATGAAATTTCAAGGCAGGCTGCCTTTCAGCGTGTAAATGTCTTATGCTAACTATACTGGCTTTTATCTTCACGCTGGGATTGGTTGTTATCATTCATGAGTATGGGCATTTCCAGATGGCAAGGTGGTGTGGCGTAAAGGTACTGAAATTCTCTATTGGATTTGGTAAGCCTCTATTTACGAAAAAATTTGGCCAAGATAAAACGGAGTTTATCCTTGCGACAATTCCATTGGGAGGGTTTGTTAAAATGCTCGATGAACGCGAGATTGAGCAAAACTCTGAAACCTCGCAATCGCAACAAATACTGACAGAAAGCGATTTGAAGCGTGCATTTAATCGACAATCAGTTGTTAAGCGTATTGCAATCGTACTTGCAGGGCCTTTTGCCAATTTATTGCTAGCAGTTTGCTTGTACTGGATGTTGTTTATGTCGGGTGTCGTAGGCATGAAGCCCATTGTTGGTCAAGTGCTAGAACATACGCCAGCGGCTACTGCCAGCTTTGCACTTGGTGAAACTATACAAGCGATCAATGGCAAGAAGGTATCTACCTGGCAAGATGTTCGTTGGCTTTTATTAAAAGAGTCTTTGAAGCACAAGAGTGTAGAGGTGCAGGCAGTAAGCCGTAATCAGCAAATTTACTTGCATCAGTTGGATCTGACGGACGTTGATTTTGACAATACTCATATTGATATCTTGGAGAAATTAGGACTTACTATTTTTCAGCCAAGTATACCTGCGCGCATTGGTGAAATTATTAAAAATAGCCCTGCAGAGTTGGGTGGCCTTAAGAAGGATGATCTTGTACTTGCCGTCAATAAAAACAAAGTGAGTATTTGGGATGATTTTGTGCGTGAAATGAGATCGCACCCGAACTCGGTATTAGATGTTTTGGTACAACGTGGTTCAGAAAATATCGTGCTTACAGTTAAGCCTGAACCAGTGGTTGAAAATGGTAAAACAATAGGGCGTATAGGTGCCGCATTTAAAGTTGAGCAAAGCGAGTTAAGTCAGTATATGATTACTGCACATTATTCCGTGGGTGGAGCGCTTAAAAAGGCTATTTATAAAACATGGGATACCGCAACTTTTAGTTTGAAAATGTTAGGTAATATGGTGACAGGGAGAGTTTCGTGGAGAGGAATGAGTGGCCCTGTGACTATAGCTACCTATGCGGGACAGAGTGCTCACATGGGCATTAAGGTGTTTATTGGATTCTTAGCACTGATTAGTATTAGTATTGGTGTGCTGAATCTATTACCTATTCCCGTGTTAGATGGCGGTCATTTCATGTATTATATGGTTGAATTTTTAACAGGGAAACCTGTATCTGAAGAAGTCATGATTGTTGGACAGAAAATCGGGTTTACCTTACTTGGGTTTCTGATGGTCTTGGCACTTTATAACGACATTAACCGATTGATATCAGGCTGATTGAATGGCAATTAAAAATATAATAATGCATCCGAAAAACAATAACTCGGTATTTAAGAATCTAAAGCTTAAATCAACACTTTTGTTAATTGCAGGCTTATACGCAAACTCTGCATTTGCAATTGAGCCATTTGTCATCAAAGATATACGGGTGGAAGGTATTCAGCGTACTGAAGCGGGTACGGTTTTCAGTTACTTGCCAGTGAAAGTCGGTGAGACGATGGATGACGAGCTTGCTTCACAAGCGATTAAGTCGTTATATAAGACCGGTTTTTTTAAAGATGTTCGAATTGAGGCTGAGAACGGTGTTCTGGTTGTAACAGTACAAGAGCGATCATCAATAGCTCAAATTGATTTCAGTGGTAATAAATCATTTCCTACTGATAAGATGAAAGATGGACTAAAGCAGATCGGTATCGCAGAGGGGCAGATTTTTGATAAGTCGCAATTAGATCGCGCAGAACAAGAGATTAAAAGACAGTATTTATCGCAAGGTAAATATGGAGCTACAGTTAAAGCTATTGTTTCTCCACTTGAGCGTAACCGTGTTGCTGTACGCTTTGATATTGAAGAGGGTACTGTTTCAAAAATTCGTGATATTAATATTGTTGGTAATCAAGCGTATACAACTGATGATCTGCGTGCTCAATTTTTACTTACCACACCTAATTGGATGAGTTGGTGGAATAAAGACGATCAATATTCAAAGCAAAAGCTTAATGCTGATCTTGAAACTCTACGTTCTTTCTACATGAATCAAGGCTACCTTGAGTTTAATATTGATTCGACTCAAGTGTCGATTACGCCAGATAAAAAAGATATCTACATAACAGTTAACATTACAGAGGGGCAGAAATATACGATTTCTGAAGTGAAGTTAGCTGGTGAAACACTTATCCCCGAAAATGAGCTTCGGGCGCTTATGCAAGTGCAAGCTGGCGATACATTCAGTCGCGAAAAAGTTACACAAACCAGTAAGGCAATTAGTGATAGGTTGAGCGATGATGGGTACGCCTTCTCTAATGTCAATGCTGTTCCAGAGTTGAACAAAGAGTTGCATACAGCCGCGTTTACTTTTTTTGTTGATCCTGGTAAGCGTGTTTACGTTCGACGCATTAATATAGTAGGAAATACACGAACACGCGATGAGGTTGCTCGTCGTGAAGTGCGTCAATTAGAGTCAGCTTGGTATTCATTGAGCAAAATCAATCGTTCAAAAGAGCGGTTAGTCCGAACACAATACTTTTCAGACGTTAATGTTGAAACGCCAGCAGTGCCAGGTACTGCAGATCAAGTGGATTTAAATATCGCTCTAGTGGAACAGTCTACAGGTAGTATTCAGTTTGGTGCGGGCTTATCTAGTAGTGAGGGTGTGGTGTTCGGCATTACTGTAAACCAAAATAATTTTCTAGGTACGGGCAATCGTGTGAGTGCTCAAGTGAACACAGGTAAAGTGAATACTACCTACTCACTCTCTTATACAGATCCATATTTCACTCCTGATGGTGTTAGTCGTGGTTTTGATGTTTATCGACGCGATGTTAATACAAGCTCACTAAGTAGTGTCAGTACATATAGTTCATCATCCTATGGTGCGGGTGTTAGATTCGGTATTCCTCTCAATGAACGTGATAGTTTTAATTTTGGCTTGGCCACTGATTTAACTAAAATTGATTTAACTAGCGCAAGCTCACTGCAGTATTTAAAGTTTTGTGATGCTAATTTAACTACCTTTAGTTGTACTAGCAACTCGGTTGTTGCTACTGCAGGTTGGACGCACGATTCTCGAGATAGTGTTTTGTATACTAATCATGGGGTACTGCAACGACTAAGTGGCGAATTTTCATTGCCTGTCTTAGATCTACAATATTATAAAATTGACTATAAACACTCTTGGTATACAGAAGTGAGCAAAAACCTTACCTTTATGCTAAATGGTGAAATTGGTTATGCTGACTCATATGGTAGTAAACAATATCCGTTCTTTAAAAACTTTTTTATGGGAGGGGTAGGTTCTGTACGTGGATTTGATAATGGCTCACTAGGGCCTAGAGAGATTAGCAATGGATATGACTATGCTGTTGGTGGCACTAAGCGATTGTTAGGTAATGCTGAGTTCTTTATTCCTGTACCAGGCTTGAAAGACTCTAGACAGTTTAGGTTAAGTGCATTCGTTGATGCTGGTAATGTGTATAGTGCTAACTCATCATACAACTTGAATGAATTGCGTTACTCAGCAGGCGTAGGGATTAGTTGGTATTCACCATTTGGCCCTTTAAAACTAATTTATGCTAAACCGATAAATAGCCAGATAGGTGATAGAACGCAAACGATACAGTTCCAACTTGGGCAGCAGTTTTAGTCAAGTATAAGTAGATATTATTGGGGCCAATGATCGGAGTAGATCTGGTATTTACGTTCTGGTATCTACTTGCTGTTGTGGCATAATATAATGATTGAAGAATTAGATGTTTTAGGAGATTTTAATTGAGCAATACATTAAAGAGTTTACTTTTAGTTAGCATTATCTCATTTGCATCATGCGCTTCTTTTAGCTCACAGGCTGCGGAGTTGAAAGTAGGTTATGTACAAGTGGATAAAATCTTGCAGGATGCACCGCAAACTGCGGAAAGTGGAAAAAAACTTGAGCGTGAATTTAGTCCTCGTTCGCAAGAGTTAGATCGAATGGCAAAGCAAATTAAGGACTTGGAGTCTGGACTTGATAAAGACGGGCTTACCATTTCAGAAACAGATCGCCGCAACAAGGAGCGTGATATACAAAATATAAAGATCGAGTTTCAACGCAAACAACGTGAACTACGAGAAGATATCAATTTACGTAAAAATGAAGAGCTAGGTAGCCTGCAAGATCGCATCAATAAAGCGGTGCAGACTGTTTCAGAGTCTGAGGGTTATGACTTAGTCGTCTATAGTGGTGTTGCTTACGCAAGTAAAAAACTCGATATTACAGACAAGGTTTTGAAGTTGTTAGGTAAAAAATAATTTATAAGTAGTTTTACTTAAGCTATTTAACCAACATCGCCTAATATACGGGACTTAACTAATGAGTGAAAATTACTCACTTGGTGATATTGCCAAGAGATTAGGTGGTCGTGTATTAGGCGATGAAACTACACTAATATATCGCGTATCCTCAATTGCAAATGCAAAGTTAGGTGACATTAGCTTTATTAGTGACTCTAAGTACCAAAAAGCACTTGCTACATGTAATGCTAGTGCTTATGTGTTAAGAGAAGCTGATGCGGACTTAACGGCACATCCGAGAATTATTGTAGATAACCCATATGCGTACTTTGCAAAAGTTTCTGCATTATTAAATCCACCACCAGTTTATCAAGTAGGCATTGCCGCAAGTGCTATTGTGGCATCCACAGCGACTATCCCCCTATCCTGTAGTATTGCGCCTTTGGTGGTTATTGGTGAATATGTAGTGCTTGGTGAGAATGTTGTCATAGGTGCAGGGTGTGTGATTGAAAGTCATGTCACTATTGCCGATGGAACTCATTTAGAACCTCATGTCATTATTAAACATCATTGTGAACTTGCTGAAAATTGTCACATTTTTTCCGGAGTGATTATTGGCTCAGATGGGTTTGGTTATGCGGAGGAAGCTGGAGTATGGCTAAAAATACCGCAAGTAGGACGTGTTGTAATTCATGCAAACGTTGATATTGGTGCAAATACAACAATAGACCGTGGTGCATTAGATGATACGATTATTGAAGAGGGCGTTAAGCTAGATAATCTAATTCAAATTGGACATAACTGTATTATTGGAGCGCATACGGTCATAGCTGGTTGTGTAGGTATTGCTGGCAGCGCCCGGATTGGCAAACATTGCAAAATTGGCGGAGCTGCTATGATCTTGGGACACCTTGAAGTTGCAGATAATGTCACAATTTCGCCAGGTAGTATGATTACACGCTCTTTGTTAACAGCTGATACATATACAGCCTTAATGCCTTTTCAGACCCATAAAGCATGGTTAAATACAGCAGCTAAAATTCGTCATTTAGATGACATAAGCGATAAAATTAAGATGCTGGAAAAAGAGCTCGCTCTGTTAAAATCAAACCAATAAATATTTTAATATAGTAATAATCTAAAGAAGTAACCGAGATAATAATGACTAATAAAATTGTATCGACCAGCATGGATATTCATGAAATTCTGGAACACTTACCCCATCGCTATCCATTTGTTCTCATTGATCGTGTGGTATCAATGGAGTTAGGTAAAGAAATTACAGCAATTAAAAATGTAAGTGTGAACGAGCCTTACTTTCCAGGACACTTTCCTTACCATCCGGTAATGCCAGGTGTCTTGATTATTGAGGCAATGGCACAGGCGGCTGCAATTTTGTCGTTTAAAACAATGGATACGAAGCCTAGTGATGATTCAGTCTATTATTTTGCTGGCATTGACAATGCTCGATTTAAAAAACCAGTGTCGCCAGGTGATCAGATTATTCTTAACGTTAAAATTGATCGTATTTTAAAAGGTATTTGGAAGTACTCAGGTGTGGCCAGTGTAGATGGCACAGTCGTTGCTGAGGCGCAAATGATGTGTATATTAAAAGCTATTGAGAAAACTGAGAAGTAGGCGATGGTAGCAGCAAAGATTCATGCTACGGCTATTATTGATGCCGGCGCTGAGATTGATTCTAGCGTAGAGATTGGTGCTTACTCTGTAATCGGCCCCAACGTTAAAATTGGTGCGGGAACACGCGTTGCAGGCCATGTGATGATTAATGGCCCAACCACCATTGGGCAGAATAATCATATATTTCAATATTCTTCGCTAGGCGAAGCGCCGCAAGATAAGAAGTATAAAGATGAGCCAACGTTATTAGAGATAGGCGATAACAATACCATTCGCGAGTTTTGTACATTTAACCGTGGTACCGTACAAGACAAAGGAATAACAAAAATTGGTAATGATAATTGGGTGATGGCTTATGTACACATAGCGCATGATTGCCAAGTTGGGAATCATACTATTTTAGCTAACAATTCATCTCTTGCTGGGCATGTGGATATTGATGATCATGCGATTCTAGGCGGCTTCACGCTTATTCATCAGTTCTGTAAAGTTGGATCACATGTAATTACAGCCGTTGGTTCTGTTGTGTTTAAGGATATTCCACCATACGTTACCGCTGCTGGCTATGATGCAAAGCCTCATGGCATCAATGCTGAAGGTTTAAAACGCCGCGGTTTTTCTGCGGAAAGTATTCTGCAAATTAAGCGAGCATATAAGACTTTATATCGTAATGGATTGACCTTGGATGAGGCCAAAGCTGAATTGGTAATCATGCAAGAAACAACCCCAGAAATTGCTCTATTTACAGACTTCCTGAAACTTTCAACTCGCGGCATCGTTCGCTAATAATTTCAAGTTCATTCAGCTATGGTTAGAATTGGTATTGTGGCTGGAGAAGCCTCAGGTGACTTGCTCGGCAGTCATTTGATTCAAGCATTAAAACAAAAACGTGCAGATATAGAATTTGTCGGCATCGCAGGGCCAAAGATGATGGGAGAGGGCGCTCATTCACTTTTCCCTATTGAACGCTTATCTGTTCGTGGTTATTTAGAAGTGATTAAACATCTATTTGGCTTGCTTCGATTGCGTAGACAATTACTTAGGCACTTTCTGAACGATAGGCTTGATTTGTTTATTGGCATTGATGCGCCAGATTTTAACTTTTGGTTAGAAAAGAAGCTTAAAAACAAAGGCATTAAAACGATTCATTATGTCAGCCCATCTATTTGGGCATGGCGTAAAGGGCGTATCAATAAAATCAAAAAAGCGGTCAGTCACGTTTTAGCGTTATTCCCATTTGAGCCAGCATTGTATCAAGAGGCTGGCATTCCAGTGACGTATGTTGGGCATCCTTTAGCAGATATACTACCTATGGAACCTGATGTTGCTACGGCACGAGAGGGTTTGAAAATAAAACCATATGCCTTGGTGATTGCAATGTTACCTGGTAGCCGACAAAGTGAAGTGCAGCAGCATGCTGATTTATTTGTCAAAACCGCCAAGTTGATTTATGCCGAAAATCCTAATGCGTTATTTCTTGTACCACTTATAACCCGAGAAACGCGCCAGATATTTGAGCTGGCAATTTTTCATGCACTGGAAGACTTGCCAATTCAGATACTATTTGGACATGCACATGATGCCATGGAGGCTGCTGATGTCATTATTGTTGCTTCAGGCACGGCAACGTTGGAAGCTGCATTGCTTAAAAAGCCCATGGTGATTACTTACCGTATGTCGAAGTTGAGTTGGCAATTACTTAAACGTATGCGGCTACAGCCTTACGTTGGCTTGCCTAATATATTGGCTGGTAAGTTTGTTGTGCCGGAGCTTTTGCAGGATGATTCAACACCGGAGAAACTGGCTGAAACTGCATTAAAACTTGTTAGTGATTTAGATCAGCTTACTGAGATTAAAGCTGAGTTTACAAAAATTCATCACAGCTTACGTCAAAATACAGCAGAAAAAGCAGCAACGGCTATTCTTGCTTATTTAAAGTGATTGGTATTATGCGTTTATGCAGTTAATTTGCGGTGTAGACGAGGCTGGGCGTGGACCACTGGCAGGTGCAGTTTATGCCGCTGCTGTCATTTTAAATCCAGACCACCCAATACTGGGCTTGGCTGATTCAAAGAAGCTATCTGAGAAAAAGCGTGATTTCCTTAGTATTGAGATTAAGCAACATGCATTAGCATGGGCTATTGCTAGCAGCAGTGTTGCTGAAATTGATAGTATCAATATTCTGCAAGCTAGCTTACTTGCCATGAAGCGTGCTATTGAGCAGTTACAAGTAGCAGCAGATATTGTGTTAGTTGATGGTAATAAGTGCCCGAATATACATCTGCCTTGTGAGGCAATCGTTAAAGGCGATAGTAAGGTGCAGGCTATTTCTGCAGCATCTATTCTTGCAAAAACTGCGCGTGATGCTGAGCTGTATTTATTACATGAGCAATATCCTCAGTATGGCTTTGCCAAACACAAGGGTTACCCAACAGCCGAGCATCTTAGAATGCTTGTTTTGCATGGCATCAGTCCAATTCATCGATTGAGTTATGCGCCTGTCAGAAATCTAATGGTTAGAAATTCTTAAATGGAATTTAGGCTAGCAATAAAAAAACCGTAGGTTTTTTGTGTAGGTTAGGGCGTGTAGATTCATTGAGTTTTTTCCAGTCCGCAATGGACTTGCTTACAATGAATTCGTCATTCAAGCTGATATTACAGGCGATGCATAGTTTAGTCGCAGGATTACAATGTGCCAAAATGTCTTCAAATAAATGTTGGTTGCGATAGGGCGTTTCGATAAAAATTTGTGTTTCGTGATTTTTATTGGATGCTTTTTCAATTTCTTTCAGACGCAGAATACGTGCAGCTTTATCCGCAGGAATATATCCTAAAAACGTAAAGCGTTGGCCATTTAGGCCTGATGCCATTAAGCTTAATAAAATTGAGCTTGGCCCAACTAATGGCATTACACGAATCCCTTTTTTATGAGCAAGTTCTGCGAGTCGCGCCCCTGGGTCAGCAATGCCCGGGCAACCAGCTTCACTCATCAGGCCTATATCAAACCCTGCAAGCAGTGGTTTTAATAGGCTTGGTAGCTCTTGTTCTGTCGTATGTTCGTTTAAAGTAAGTAATTGAAGTTCACGTACTGGCTTATTCGTTTTAATAGTGCTGAGAAAGTGCCGTGCAGTTTTTTCATTTTCAACGACAAATGTGTGGAGTTGTTGCGCAATGCTAACTACCTCTGTTGGCAATACTTTAGCAATGTTGTCATCTCCAAGAGTGACTGGGATTAAATATAGTATTCCTAATTTCACCATCTGGATAACGACCTTAATTAAAAATTGATTGCATATTGTGAATAGATAGCTTGAATACTTATATAACGTTTACCCCTTCATTATTAAGCATATTAATTAGTTTAATGAGGGGAAGCCCGATTAGTGCGTTAGGATCTTCGCCTGTCATTTTTTCTATAATGGCGATGCCTAGCCCTTCTGATTTTGCACTGCCAGCACAATGATAAGGTTGCTCTTTGATTAGGTAACTTTCAATTTGAGCGTCACTTAAATTTCTAAATTGGACAATATAAGGTACGACCTCTGCCTGCATATTTTGGGTGCTAGGGTTATAGAGACACAATGCACTATGGAAAATTACCTCACGCCCACGCATCATGCGCAGTTGCTTTGTAGCATTGTCATGATTCATGGGCTTTCCTATTTGCAAATCATCAAGTGTGGCAACTTGGTCGCAACCAATAATCAGTGTGTTTGGATGGCTAATCCCAATTTTTTTGGCTTTATCCTGAGCTAACCTTAGTGCCGTTTCTTGAGGTTTCTCTAGACTCAGCGGGCTTTCATCAACTTCTGGAGAAATACAGTTGAACGGTAATTGCAATCGTGTGAGCAACTCTCGTCTATAAATGGAAGAGGAGGCTAGAATTATGTTTGGGTTCATTTTTAGTTTTTCGTTGCTGTTTGGCGCTAATAAAAAAGCCGACAGCGTTATTCTGTCGGCTTTCTGCATCAATTACAAATGCTTATTCAGGTTGAATTTCAATGAGTGACTCATCAGGTGTTACTGAGTCGCCTTTTTTAACGTAAACCGCGACAACAATACCTGAAGTGGTCGCCTGAATTTCATTTTCCATTTTCATTGCTTCGATGACCAATACGCCATCACCAGCATTTACTTTGTCACCAACATTCACTTTTACCGCAACAACTGCACCTGGCATAGAGGTCGTAACATGACCAGCATGTGTTGGGCGAGGGCGATCTCCACCGCTAGTATTTGATAGGGCTTTCTTTTTACTTCCACTATTAGCGCCACCTACACCAGATGACACTTCGATTTCACCTAATGTTTCTACGATAACTTCTTCAGCAATACCATCAATTGACACGTAGAATGGACGTCTTTCCTCGCCAGGATGGCCACTTCCCGTTAAGTTGATATGGAAGGTTTCCCCATGTAATGTTACTTTAAATTCACTAGGTGCGTAGCGAGGTGCATCAGCTTGTGCCGCAGCTTTATCTAGTAAAGCTTCAGGTGTAAGTGAGCCTGCATTGCGTTCTTGTAGATATGTCTTGCCAATGTCTGGAAACATTGCAAACGTTAGTACGTCTTCTTCCGACTGGGCAAAACGCTCTGAGTCAGTAGTGAGTTTAACCATTTCGTCCTGCAATAAATCTGCAGGGCGGCAGGTAATAGGTTCAGCATCGCCAATAGCCAACTTTTTAACATCAGCATTAACTGGGCTTGGTGATTTACCATATTGACCCAAGAAGTAGTTTTTGACTTCATTGGTGATTGATTTGTAGCGCTGACCTGTCATGACATTCAACACTGCCTGTGTACCTACAATTTGCGAGGTAGGTGTCACTAATGGAATATAGCCGAGGTCTTTACGTAC
>DAIDAH010000058.1 GCA_027310735.1 Methylotenera sp.
TGAGTGGCTGCGTGAGGCTGTTGCTGAATACATTGAGGAAGAGTTAGGTCATCAGGAATGGATACTTAATGACATTAAAGAGTGTGGCGGAGATGCTGAGGCTGTGCGCCACGGTACACCAAGTCAGGCGACGGAGCTGATGGTGGCTTATGCTTACGATATGATTAACCGTGTTAGCCCAGTCGGCTTCTTCGGCATGGTATTAGTGCTCGAAGGCACCAGCGTGGCCATGGCGACGCAAGCCGCAGGTGCGATTCAACAAAGCCTTGGTTTGAGCAATAAAGCTTTTAGTTATTTAACGTCTCACGGCTCTCTGGATATTAGCCATATTGATTTTTATGAAGGGCTGGTCAACAAGATTGACGATGAAAAGGCACGTGTTTTATTGATTCATAGTGCGAAAAATTTCTACAAATTGTACGGTGATATTTTCCGAGATATTGGTAACCGTTTTCTACCAACTAATTCAACGCAGGTTGCAGCATGAATTTAAATGGAAAACGTATTTTACTAACCGGTGCTGCTGGGGGGATAGGCCAGCCATTGGCATTGGCATTATCAAGCAAAGGTGCCAAGCTTGCTTTGGTTGATCGCGATCAAGTAGCTATTTCGACTATGTGTGAAAAGATTAATCAAATAGGCGGTCTCGGTGGAACGGGTGGTATTGCGATGCCCATCGTCACAGACTTTCAAGAAACAGAAACTGATCTTTACCCTGCAAAAAGTGTTGTGAGTCAAGCGGTGGAGCATCTTGGCGGTGTGGATATTTTAATTAACAGTGCCGGTATTCTTGACTTCACGATGTTTGAAGCACAGAACATGGCACGTATTTCACAGATGATGCATATTAATGCTACTGTGCCGATGCTGTTGACCCGCGCTTTATTGCCGCGTTTTTTTGCACAGAATAGCGGACATATCGTCAATATAGGTTCTATATTTGGATCAATCGGATTTCCGCATTTTGCTACCTACAGTGCAAGCAAGTTTGCGATACACGGCTTCTCACAAGCCCTGCGTCGCGAGTTGGTTGGCAGCAATATCGCTGTCACTTACATTGCACCGCGTGCAGTCAAAACACCGATGAATGATCAAGCTGCATTAATGTTGGCTGCAACTAAAACAGCTATGGATGATCCAGAAGTGGTTGTTGCCAAAATCATTAAAGCGATCGAAGCTGAAAAGCATGAATATTATATTGGTCAGCCAGAATCTTTCTTTGCTTGGCTTAATGGATTTTTGCCAAGTTTAGTCGACATCGGGCTTAAGAAGCAGGCAGAAATCGCCAGCCGGTTTTTGTCGCGTAAAAATAATCCAGCTAAATAACCAAAGTTTGTCAGCATTAAAGTTAGTTATTGTAAGCAAGTTTATAGAGGAAAATTACATGAAAAATATGATGTTATTATTAAGTTTTATCGCGCTATCTTCTCCAGTATTTGCCGATGAGAAGCTGGATGTCGAGATTGCGAAAATTCAGCACGAGTGGGCAAAGGCAAATTACCAAACAGCCAAAGATGCTCAGGAGGATGCGTTTAAAGCCCTTATAGAGCAGGCTCATCAAGTGACAACAAGTAGTGCCAATGCGCCAGAAGCTATGATATGGGAGGCTATCTCACTCAGTGGATATGCCAAAGCAAAAGGTGGTATTGGTGCGTTGAAGTATGCAGAAAAATCTCGTGACTTGTTAATTGCAGCAGAAAAAGTCAACCCACAGGCATTGCAAGGTTCAGCCTATACCAGCTTGGGTTCGTTGTATTACAAAGTGCCAGGTTGGCCGATTGGCTTTGGCGACAAAAAGAAAGCACGAGCTTATTTAGAGAAAGCACTGCAAGTGAATCCTACAGGCATAGATCCTAATTACTTTTATGCTGACTTTTTAAATGGGCAAGGTGAATATGCCAAAGCCATTGAATATTACAAAAAAGCATTAGCAGCACCAGCTCGCGCTGGCCGAGAAGACGCTGATTCTGGACGTAAAAAAGATATTGAAGACGGTATGCGTATTGCAGAAGGAAAGATGTAGTTAGTCAAACTTTAGAAAATAGCCACTGATTTATTTTTGGTTAGTGCTGTTGCTGTGTATGGCATTTGAGTTGTTACTTAATTACATCGGCAATATGCATATTTGATATCTCTAGCGGCTAATATGACGTGCTATGTTAAAATTTGGGAATGAATTACACATTCCTAAACTTCTAATATGGCGCGTTTTCACGTCATTATTCCTGCAGCAGGTGTAGGTAATCGTATGGCAGCCGCCATGCCCAAGCAATATTTACCTCTAAATGGCAAGCCGACCATTGCGCACTGTCTGCAAACTTTTTTTTCCAGCTCGCGCATAGCCAGTGTGCACGTAGCGCTGAGTCCAGAAGATGATTTTTGGTCTGAACTTATATCTGAAATTACACAGGTATCTGAAATTATACCAGAGGCTAAATCAAGATTTTTTCTGCATCGTACGGGAGGTGATTCGCGTGCGGATACCGTACTGAATACCTTGGTGGCGATGCGTTCGCAAGTGGAGGAAACTGACTGGATTCTGGTGCATGATGCCGCTCGCCCAGGTTTAAGTGTGGCGTTGCTGGATCACCTGCTGGATAGCCTTGAACATGATGCCGTGGGCGGCTTACTTGCGTTGCCGCTAGCGGATACCTTAAAACAATCGCATGCAGGTGCTAATTCTGAATCCAAGGGTTTAGAATTTAGAGTCCAAAAAACTATTCCCCGTGAAGCGCTTTGGCAAGCACAAACACCACAGATGTTTCGTTATGCCTTACTCAAGAGTGCGCTAGAGAATTTTAACGGCGCACCAACTGATGAGGCGCAGGCGGTTGAAGCGCTGGGCTTGCAACCTAAGTTGGTTGTAGGCTCGGTAAGAAATATGAAAATCACCTATCCCCAAGATATCACCTTGATGGAAGCGTTGATGCAAATCCCATCATGACAAAGGAAAATTGTAATGATTAGAATAGGTCACGGTTTTGATGTCCATCGGCTAGTGGAGGGACGAAAATGCATCATCGGCGGCGTAGATATTCCTTTTGAGAAGGGTTTGGACGGCCACTCCGATGCCGATGTGCTGTTACATGCAATCTGTGATGCCTTGCTAGGCGCGGCAGCACTGGGTGATATTGGTAAGCATTTCCCACCTACGGATATGCGCTACAAGGGCATCGATTCCCGTCAATTGCTTCGTCATGTGGTGACATTGCTGAAAGATAAGGGTTTTGTGATAGGTAACATAGATGCAACCGTGATCTGCGAAGCACCTAAACTAAGTGCGCATACTGCGCAAATGTGTAGCTACATCGCTGAAGATTGTAATGTCGATGTTGCTAGCATCAATATTAAGGCAACAACTACGGAGAAGCTGGGTTTTACCGGCCGTGGTGAAGGTATTGCTGCTGAAGCTGTTTGTTTGTTACAAACAATCTAAAGGCCTCACATTTATCTCATGTTACGTTGGTTCGAAAATCTCTTAAATCCATTTCCTATTGATGAAATTGCTTCACCGCCTAAAGCGCTTTGGCCTTTTGTGTGGGCTAGTACCAAAGGTTCGCGTTTATTTATTTTAATCATGACGCTGGTAACCGCAATTATCGGCGGTTTTGAAGCATTACTGTTTGCTGTGATGGGTAAGGTGGTGGATTGGTTAGGAAAAACGTCGCCTGACTTATTGTGGGCAAAAGAAAAGCATCATTTACTGCTATTGATAGGTTTATTGTTGCTAAGTCCGATATTAATCGGATTGCAAACCTTGATTAAGCACCAGACACTGGCTGGTAATTTTCCGATGCGTTTGCGTTGGAACTTTCATCGACTCATGCTCAGCCAGAGCATGAGTTTTTATCAGGATGAGTTTGCAGGCCGCGTGGCTGCAAAAGTGATGCAAACCGCTTTGGCTGTGCGAGACGTGTGGTTTACTGTTGCGGATATTCTGGTATTTGTGATTATTTATTTTGTAACGATGGTGATTGTGGTCGGGCATTTTAATACCACGGTGATGTGGCCATTTTTAGCTTGGGTCGTAAGTTACATTGCTTCTTTGAGTTATTTTGTGCCGCGTCTGGCCAAGGTGTCGCAACATCAAGCCGATGCGCGCTCATTGATGACAGGCCGAATTACGGATGCATATACCAATATCAGTACGGTTAAGCTATTTTCACATGCGGGTCGTGAGGCTGGTTATGCCAAGTCTGCCATGCGCGAATTTTTGGGTAATGTTCACGCGCAAATGCGCTATGTTTCTGGTGTAGAAGTGGTGAATCATTTATTGAATGTGTTGCTGGTGATTTCGACTTCTGGTGTTGCATTATGGTTGTGGACGAAGGGGCAGGTGACCGTGGGTGGTGTGGCGGCAGTGACAGCTATGGCATTGCGCCTAAATGGTATTTCGCACTGGATTATGTGGGAGCTGACTTCGCTATATGAGCAGATTGGTACGGCGCAGGATGGTGTGAATACCTTATCCATTGCACATCAAATTACAGACGCAGACGATGCTAAGCCGCTACAAGTAAGCGCAGGTCACATTCAGTTAGAACAGGTCAGTTTTTCTTACGGAATGGAGCGCCCTGTACTGGATGAACTTAATCTGGATATAAAGCCGGGTGAGAAAGTTGGTTTGGTTGGACGCTCCGGAGTCGGTAAATCCACTATCGTGAATTTATTGCTGCGTTTTTATGATGTTGAGCAGGGTCGTGTGTTGATTGATGGTCAGGACATTAAGCATGTGACGCAAAATAGCCTGCGCAGCCAGATTGGCATGGTGACGCAAGATACTTCATTACTGCATCGCAGCGTGCGCGATAACATCTTATATGGTCGCCCCGATGCGGGTGATGCGGAAATGATCAGTGCAGCTAAACGGGCTGAAGCGCATGAGTTTATTCTAGGGTTAAAAGATGCAAAAGGTCGTACAGGCTACGATGCACATGTGGGCGAGCGCGGCGTCAAGCTGTCAGGCGGGCAGCGCCAGCGCATTGCCATTGCACGTGTGATGCTGAAAGACGCACCGATATTGCTGTTGGATGAAGCGACTAGTGCATTGGATTCTGAAGTTGAGCAAGCAATACAAGCTAGCTTGTATCAATTGATGCAAGGTAAAACCGTTGTGGCTATCGCACACCGACTATCTACCATTGCTGCAATGGATAGATTGATTGTGCTAGATCAAGGAAAAATTATAGAAGAAGGCAACCATTATGCCTTGCTTGCACAAGGTGGTTTATACGCACAATTGTGGGCACACCAAAGTGGTGGATTTCTTGGCGAGTAAAGTTGTCCACTTTAATGCGTATTTGGTATGATGCCTATACCGTGCAGTCTAATTTTTAGCGGTTAGATTAATGGTTTTATATTTAAAGTATCTAAATAGATGTTAATACAAAATCAATGATAGAGTTGGAGATATACTTGTCAAAACAACTGCAGCTCATCATCTGATAATAATGCCCAGATTTTCACACACCTTTGTTTTAATTTTGGCACTGATGTCTTTACTGACAAGCAGAGTAACATTGGCTGCGGATTCGCCGCAGGTGATTGACTTTCAGTTGCGCTGGCATCACCAATTTCAATTCGCCGGGTATTATGCTGCGCTTGAAAAGGGATACTACCGCGATGAGGGTTTTGACGTGCGCCTGCATGAGGCTGCGCCAAACAGGACGCCTGTTGAAGAGGTGTTGGCGGGGCGAGCTCAATACGCAGAATCTAACAGCGAGATACTTTATGCCAGATTGCAAGGGAAGCCTTTAATAGCATTGGCGGCTATTTTTCAGCACTCTCCGTCAGTACTATTGGCCAGAAAAGATGCCCATATCTACTCGCCACATGATCTTATTGGTAAAAGGGTCATGCTTAACTCTAAAAGTGATGCCGATTTTCAAGCGATGTTTTTGCATGAAGGAATCAAGCCGGGCGCCATTGATGTTGTGCCGACTAGTTATGATATTAATGATCTGATTTCAGGCAAGGTGGTTGCATTTAACTCATACCTGACCAATGAGCCTTATATGCTGAGACAGCATGGTATTGATTTTACTGTCATCAATCCTAGTAATTACGGCATTGATTTCTATAGTGATATCTTATTTACCTCAGAGCAAGAACTTAAACAGCATCCAGCTAGAGTAGAAGCCTTTCGACGGGCGACCCTGAAAGGTTGGCGTTATGCGATGGATCATCCTGATGAGATTATTGATTTGCTCATCACCAAGTACAAGGTGCCAAAATCAAGAGAGCATTTGCAGTTTGAAGCAGATGCTATGCGCTCACTTATCCTGCCGGACCTGATTGAAATTGGACATATGAATCCGGGACGCTGGCAAAAAATGGCGGATTCGTTTGTTGACGTAGGCATGGGGGAGAGCAATTTCTCGGTGGACGATTTTGTCTATAACCCTAATCCAAAACATGAAGTGGAAAAGTTAAAGAGTGCGATGGTGGCCGTGAGTATATTTGGTATTGCCGGTCTGCTGCTGGCTTTACTTTTTTTGCTGGGATGGCTACGCCTCAAAAAAGAGGTTGGGCTTCGTAAAATTGTTGAACTACAAGAGAAGTCCCGCAATTCTGTGCTGGAGTTGCTGGCTAGCGGCGCGTCATTATCAATTATTCTTGAGGCCATTGTGCGTGGCGTGGAGCAGAATAATCCAGACATGATCTGCAGTATTTTATTGCTAGACCACGAAGGCAAGCACTTTCTCACAGGTTCAGCCCCAAGTCTGCCTGATTTTTATAATGCTGCGATTAATGGTGTGGAAATCGGTGCTGGTGTAGGTTCATGTGGAACTGCTGCATTTACGGGTGAGCGAGTGATTGTTGACGATATTCAAACTCATCCTTATTGGGCGCCATATAAAGAGCTTGCAGGTAGGGCTGGTTTGGGCGCTTGTTGGTCTGAACCCATTTTTTCACTCAGTGGACAGGTGCTTGGTACTTTTGCTGTCTATCATCATGATGCGTTTCAGCCTACTGAAGCCAATATTTCCCTGATTGAGCATACCGCCCACCTTGCGAGTATCGCCATTGAACGCGCTTCTGCAGCTAAGGCTATTAAAGAGAGTGAAGAGCGCTGGAAGTTTGCCATTGAAGGCTCTGGTGATGGGGTATGGGATTGGAATATTCAGACTGATGAAAAAACATTCTCGCAACGCTGGAGGGCGATACTAGGCTATGCTGGGTCAGATGTACTGCCTACAGGGTTGGAGTGGGAGAATCGTTTTCATCCTGATGATAAACAACCTGTTGCTGACGCTATGCAGGCCTATCTTGACGGTATAACACCTGACTATCGCGTTGAGTGTCGAATGAAGTGCAAAGATGGTCATTATAAATGGGTGCTTAGCCGAGGCATGGTGGTGAGTCGTAGTGAAGATGGTAAACCCTTGCGAATGACTGGTACGTTAAGTGACATTACCGAGCGTAAAAAGACTGAAGAACAAGTGCATCAGTTGGCCTTCTATGACACGCTTTCCAAACTGCCGAATCGTCGTTTACTCCATGATCGATTGAATCAGGTGATGGCTGCCAGTAAGCGCAGTAATTGTTATGCTGCTTTGATGTTTCTTGATCTGGATAACTTTAAGCCGCTGAACGATTCGCATGGGCATGCGGTAGGTGATTTGCTGTTAATTGAAGCTGCAGCTCGACTTAAAAATAGCGTACGAGAGATTGATACCGTGGCGCGTTTTGGTGGGGATGAGTTTGTCGTTATTGTGAGTGAGTTAAGTGAGGATAAAGCAGATTCAGCCTTACAGGCCAGTGTCGTCGCTGAAAAAATCCGCATCATACTTTCTAAGCCATACCAGTTAGCCGTACAAGACGATTCGCCGAGTACTGTAGTTGAACATAATTGTACCGTCAGCATTGGTGTTGTCGTATTTATTGATCATGAAGCCAGTCAGGATGACGTGATGAAATGGGCTGATGCGGCGATGTATGAAGCTAAAGAGGCTGGCCGTAATTTAATTAGGTTTCATGATACAAAGGCTTAAGTGATTACCTGTAACTACCACAAGTGTTTTTTAAAGTTTTTAAAAAGCTAGAATTAGAAATTAACAGCTAAAAAGACTCAATATTTTAAGGAGTGAATGTGTCAGCTAATGCAGAAATTCGTCCGCCAGTACCACCTTTTACGCGTGAAGCTGCCATGAAGAAAGTGCGTATGGCGGAAGATGGTTGGAATAGTCGCGATCCGCAACGCGTTTCACTAGTGTATACATTAGACAGCCAGTGGCGTAATCGTGCTGAGTTTCCTCGTGGACGAGCAGAAATTATTGAGTTTTTAGCCCGTAAGTGGGCGCGCGAGCTTGAGTATCGCCTTATTAAGGAGTTATGGGCTTTTGATGGTAACCGTATAGCGGTGCGCTTTGCCTATGAATGGCATGATGATTCAGGGCAGTGGTTTCGATCTTACGGCAATGAGAACTGGCAATTTGATGCGAATGGCTTGATGGAGCTTCGCTATGCCAGCATCAATGATTTACCCATTCAAGAGTCTGAGCGCAAGTTCTTTTGGGCGTTAGGTCGTCGCCCAGATGAGCATGCCAGCTTGAGTGAGTTAGGCTTGTAGATTTATATCTTATTTTAAATATAGAAATGCAAAGAGTTTGTGTTATTAAGCTTTAAGCAACACAATCACCGCGCCGCTACCACCGTCTTGCCTACGCGCTTCTGCGTAGGCAATGACTTCATCTTTCTGCATGAGCCAGCCGCGTAATTTATTTTTAAGCACAGGTTCGCGGTTGCGTGAGCCTAAGCCTTTGCCATGCACTATCCGCACGCAACGCACACCACGTTTTTTGCAATCGCTGATAAATGTGGATACATATAGTCTGGCTTCATCGCTAAATAACCCATGTAAATCAATCGCCGCCTGTACTACCCAGTGTCCGCGGCGTAGTTTGCTTAGAATGTCAGGCGAGTGGCCTTCGCGCAGGTAGAGTAACTCTTCGCCAGTTTCAAGCTCGTGAGCAGGAATGTAGTGGTCGGATAATGAGTCAGCAAGCGCTTGTTGCTCATCACGTAGAAATTGTCTAGGGATAGGTTTGGGTCGAAGAGGCGCGTGGTGAATACGCTTCGGTTTTGAGAGTGGGCGTGCGTCCTTAACTGCTTCTAAAAACAGATCGACTTCATTGTCACTTGAGTTCGCCACAATAGGTATACCTTATGAAGGGCGCTAGTAGCCTAGAGTGTTCTTGCAAAAAGCTTCTCTAGGCTACAGTGCGACCAATCAAAATTATTTCAAATGATCTAAATAACGCTCTGCATCTAATGCAGCCATGCAACCAGTGCCTGCGCTGGTCACGGCTTGGCGGTAGATATGGTCTTGCACGTCACCCGCAGCAAACACACCTGGAATGCTGGTGGCGGTAGCATTGCCACCACGACCCATCTGCGTCACGATGTAACCGCTTTCCATTTCAAGTTGACCTTCAAAAATATCGGTATTAGGTTTGTGGCCAATCGCAATAAACACGCCTTGCAAAGCAATGTCTTTGGTACTGCCGTCACTGACATTTTTGATGCGCATGCCTGTAACGCCTGAGTTGTCGCCCAACACTTCATCTAGCGTATGAAAGGTTTCTAAAACGATCTTGCCTTCAGCAACACGCGCATTGAGTTTGTCTACCAAAATAGCTTCGGCTTTGAATTTGTCACGACGGTGAACTAAAGTGACTTTGCTTGCAATGTTGGCTAAGTAGAGAGCTTCTTCAACAGCTGTATTACCGCCGCCAATCACAGCGACCTCCTGATTGCGATAGAAAAAACCATCACAGGTTGCACAGGCAGAAACACCTTTTCCTGCAAATTGCTCTTCACTAGGAATACCTAAGTATTTAGCTGAAGCACCGGTTGCAATAATCAGTGCATCACAAGTGTATTCGCCGCTATCGCCAACTAGGCGGATAGGTTTTTCAGTTAAATGCGTGGTGTGAATGTGATCAAAAATCATTTCAGTGTTGAAACGTTCGGCATGCTTCTGGAAACGCGCCATTAATTCAGGTCCTTGCACACCATCTGCATCTGCTGGCCAGTTGTCTACTTCAGTTGTGGTCATCAGTTGGCCACCTTGTGCAATGCCTGTAATCAGTATCGGTTTAAGGTTGGCACGTGCTGCGTAAACAGCGGCAGAATAGCCTGCTGGGCCAGAACCTAAAATGAGTAATTTGGTGTGACGTGTTGCCATAATAAAAGCCTTTATTAAAATCTAGTAAAAATGTGTTGTTACAATTAGATTGGTATCACCATATGGGTGCAGTCGACTGGTTTTGCAAGTGCGTTTCAAGTGTGTGTAAAGCGCAATTAAATACAGTCGTCGTTAATTGATATTGTATTAGCTACGCAGTGACTTTGATACTGCTATAATTTGATGCACAGTTAAAATATCCAATAAATATCTAAAGGGTTTTTACCATCTTGTTTTTCAAAAAATCAAAGCCAGTCAATGCACGCCGAGAAGTTGAGGTTACGAAATCTAATGAGATAGCGGCTACGCTTATTAAAGAGGCGTGGTGGCTAGGTTTAGTGCTGGTTGGTCTTTATCTCACCGTTATTTTATTTACTTATCACCGCGAAGATCCATCATGGTCACACATGACAGCTAATAATGCTATCGTGCATAACAGTGGCGGCAATGTAGGCGCTTGGCTTTCTGATATGCTGTTATATCTGTTTGGTTTTTCAGCTTGGTGGTGGGCTGTGTTGGCTTTTTACGCCATGTGGTTTGTATATTTAAAGTTAGAAGCGGTAGATTTAAGCAAAAAACCATTTTTACTCTTTAATTTTATCGGCTTTGGTCTATTGTTAGTATCGTCAAGTACCTTGGAAGCAGGTCATTTAATTACGCTACCAGCCTCATTGCCATTAACCCCTGGCGGCATGTTGGGAACAAGCGTAGATGCGGGTTTGCGCAGTATGTTTGGCTATACCGGCTCTAGTATGTTGTTACTGCTAATGTTTGTGGTTGGTTTTAGCCTGTTCACAGGTTGGTCATGGATCATGCTTACCGAGAAATTCGGTGCAGGTTTAATTGCCAGTTATGAATTCATTAAGCTCAAATGGCATGATTGGCAAGATCGCAAAGCTGGTAAAGTGGTTGAGTTGGAGCGTGCCGAATACGTGCAAACCGAGCGTAAGCGCGTAGAATATCGTGAGCCTGTTCAGATTGAGGCACCAGTGCTTGAAATTACCCAAAGCGCTCGTGTGCAAAAAGAAAAACAAGCACCATTATTTGATACGCACCCAGACACGCCCTTGCCACCGATTCATTTGCTGGATGAGCCAGCAGGTACCGTAGAATTACCATCAGTCGAAACGCTAGACTTCACCTCACGTTTGATTGAACGCAAGTTGATGGACTTTGGCATTGAAGTCAAAGTGTTAACGGCATTGCCCGGTCCTGTGATTACACGCTTTGAGCTAGAGCCAGCGGCTGGTGTAAAGGGTAGCCAAGTTACTAATCTGGTTAAAGATTTAGCGCGAGCACTGTCTGTGGTAAGTGTAAGGGTAGTTGAAACCATTCCGGGTAAAACCTGCATGGGCTTGGAAATTCCAAATCCTAAACGTCAAATTGTCTATTTATCTGAAATCATGGGTAGTCAGGCATATGCGGATGTTCATTCGCCGCTTGCTATCTGTTTGGGTAAAGACATTGGCGGTAAGCCTGCTGTCGCTGATCTTGCCAAAATGCCGCATGTGCTGGTTGCGGGTACAACTGGTTCAGGTAAGTCTGTAGCGATTAATGCGTTGATTTTGAGTTTGCTTTATAAGGCAGATGCTAATCAGGTACGCTTGATTTTAATCGACCCCAAAATGCTGGAGCTTTCAGTCTATGAAGGTATTCCACACTTATTGGCACCAGTAGTCACTGATATGCGTCAGGCTGCTAGTGCTTTGAATTGGTGTGTTGCTGAGATGGAGCGCCGCTATAAGCTAATGTCGATGCTGGGTGTGCGTAATCTGGCAGGATACAACCAGAAAATCCGTGAGGCTGATAAAGCTGGCGAAAAAATACCGCATCCGTTCAGTTTGACGCCTGATGAGCCTGAGCCACTCGTTGAAATGCCATTGATAGTAGTCGTGATTGATGAATTGGCTGACTTGATGATGGTGGTGGGCAAAAAGGTTGAAGAGTTGATTGCTCGTTTAGCGCAAAAGGCGCGTGCTTCTGGTATTCACTTGGTATTGGCAACGCAGCGTCCTTCAGTGGATGTGATTACTGGGCTGATTAAGGCTAATGTGCCGACTCGGATTTCTTTTCAGGTTTCGAGCAAAATTGACTCTCGTACCATCCTCGATCAAATGGGCGCTGAAGCCTTGCTAGGGCAAGGTGATATGCTCTATATGCCGCCGGGTACAGGCTATCCTATGCGTCTTCATGGGGCGTTTGTCTCTGACCAAGAAGTGCATAAGGTCGTGAACTATTTAAAAGCACAGGGTGAACCTAACTATATTGACGGTATCCTAACCAATGAAGCTGAAGAGGGTGGTGCTGACTTTAAGTCTGGTGATGTCGCAGAAAAAGGTGGTGAAGTTGATCCGTTGTATGACGAGGCCGTTGGTATTGTTCTTAAAACCCGTCGTGCAAGTATTTCGTCTGTACAGCGCCAATTACGCATTGGCTATAACCGTGCCGCACGCCTGATAGAAGATATGGAGCGTGCTGGGCTGGTGTCAGCTATGCAAAGCAACGGTAATCGTGAAGTGTTGGCTCCACACCACGAAGCTTAGTGGTTATCAATTAGTGGCTATGAAAAATGAATAAAGGATTTGAATGCG
>DAIDAH010000059.1 GCA_027310735.1 Methylotenera sp.
AGTCCATATAGATAATGTTCGGGTCAGCAAAGCCTATAGTTTGGCGATTAAAAGTAGGTTTCTCATTCCGAATGTTATCGTTTAATGTAGATGTTCTTCTGCCTTGCATTTGTTTCTTTTCATTTATTTCTATTTGATAGCAGGCCTCTTCAAAGCCAAAAGCTGTAGTCGCTAATTTTGCCGTTTGATATCGATCTTCGGATCTACGTTGCCGCTTATATTCAAGGCGAGACCACTCTGTGCGTAAAACTTCCAAGGTTGATAAAGCATAAGGATTTTTGATAAATTCTTTTACAGTGTGTTGTTGGGGAACAATGTTGAATTCAATCAGTGATAGGCATAATTCGATGTTGATGTTGAAATCATCAAAACACCAGTACCGATAAGTATCCGCAGGTTTGAAGTTTCTAATACGTTTTGCAGAGGTGTTGCTAACAGTATCTACGAAAAATAGATGCTTTTCTTCATTGTAAATTTTATCGATAGTTGTTTTTTCTGCCCAAGCGGCAAGCATGTTGCTTGCCAGTTCAATTTGTTGGCATTTTAAACTTAAGCTTTCCAGCGTTCCCAGCATACATGCCTCAATATAGGCTGTTGAGATTTTTTTAGTTTTTTGGTCTATATAAGCTTCTATGCTATCGTCAAGCAGCAATCGTTGTTCTGCAACCATATACAGCTTTGCTAGTTGTAACCACACATTAGCTGGAGCGCTCTGGTAGCTGTAATAACGCCATTTGATCATCTGTGTTGCATTGCTAATTGCACGTGCCAGCATTGTTGGAAGCGCATCGTGATTTGGTAAAACCAAGTTTTCGATTAAGTGAAGATAAATTAAAAATAACTGGCGATGATATAAATACACGGTATTTTCAATGCGCTCTTCAAGCTCAGTATTAATGTGATCTATATTGACGTAGTGCGTTGTTATTCTTTCGACAATGGTGTGGGTCTTTTCATCGATTTGAAATAATTTATTGAGATTTTGCTCACCATTAAAAACGTTTTTTTGAAAATCAGCATTTAATTTTTCAGCACAAAACTTAATCGCAGAGACATCGTCCATCCCCTTTAGCTCACTTAACCAAGAGAAAGTCTCAACTTTCTCGGATTGTGAGAACTTTTTAAAAATATTTTGAATGAATTGCATTGATTTCTTTGGGTTTGATGTCTGGTCGGACATATTGTGTATCTAAGCAAGTAGTATGCCAAGTTGCATTGTGTAGATTGACTCGCTTATATGCAACTTTGTTCACTTGATTATTTAATTTGAATATTTGTATCAAGCTGTATTTGATAATGGCTGATTTCTTTTATCTCTGGAGGTATGCAATTGCTTAATCTAATGCTAGATAAAACATGATTATCTTAGAGCTAAACACTTAGCCATGTTAAAATTATATCGTTATTAATAATTACAATTCAATATGATCGTTCGCACACGTTTTGCTCCAAGTCCAACAGGTTTTCTTCATATCGGCGGTGCCCGTACCGCATTATTTTCATGGGCTTTTGCCAAAAAGCATAAGGGTGATTTTATTCTGCGTATTGAAGATACTGATGTCGCACGGAGCACACCTGAAGCGGTGCAGGCAATATTAGATGGTATGCATTGGTTAGGATTGGATTACGATGAAGGCCCTTTTTACCAAATGCAACGTATGGATCGCTATAAAGAAGTGATTCAGAAAATGCTGGATGAAGGCAATGCTTATTATTGCTATTGCAGCAGAGAAGAGCTGGATGCTTTGCGTGAAAACCAAATGCAGCAGGGTGTTAAGCCTCGTTATGATGGCCGCTGGCGTCCAGAGACTGGCAAAGTTCTGCCGCAGCCACCGCAAGATGTTTCACCTGTAATCCGTTTTAGAAATCCACAATCAGGCAATGTTGTGTGGAATGATTTGGTTAAAGGCGAAATTAGTATTGCAAATCAGGAGCTCGATGATTTAATTATCGCTCGTGGTGACGGTACGCCAACTTATAACTTTTGCGTTGTAGTTGATGACTGGGAGATGGGCATTACGCAAGTGATACGCGGGGATGATCATGTTAACAATACGCCGCGCCAAATCAATATGCTAATGGCGTTGGGCGCAACGATTCCACAATATGCACATTTGTCGATGATTCTGGGTGATGATGGGCAGAAATTGTCTAAACGTCATGGTGCCGTGAGTGTGATGCAATATCACGAAGATGGTTATCTGCCTGAGGCTGTGCTGAATTATCTGGCGCGTTTGGGTTGGAGTCATGGCGATGATGAGATTTTTAGCATGCAGCAATTCTGCGAGTGGTTTGATTTAGATCACATTACACCATCAGCTGCGCAGTTTAATACCGAGAAGCTTAACTGGATCAATGCGCATTATATCAAGCAGGCTAGCGCGGAGTCTTTGGCTGCGGATATCACGCAACGATTGGTTAAGTTGGGTGCCAATGTAAGTGAGCAACCGAATTTATTGGCGGTCATTAATTTATATAAAGAGCGTGTCAGTACGCTGAATGAGCTTGCGACTAATATTGCTTATTTTTATCAAAAACCGGTAATGGATGCGGCTGCAGCTGAGAAACATTTGACGAATGATATTAAGCCAGTAATCGCCGCGCTAGCTGAATTGTTAAAGGCTGCGGATTGGCAGGCAGAGTCTATTCATCATGCAATTAATGAGGTGGTAACGCAGCGTCAGTTGAAGTTTCCAAAGGTTGCAATGCCGCTAAGGGTGATGCTGACAGGTATTGCCCAGTCGCCTAGTATTGACCAAGTAATGGCTTTGTTGGGTAAGGATGAAGTGTTGGCAAGAATTGAACAAGTATTGAAGTAGATTCACTTTTGAAGTGTTCTAGGTCTTGAAATAATAAACATAGGCCTCACCTTGGAATTATTGTTGGTGAACTAAGTCCTAGTTTGGGCAGCAGAGTTGAAGTTGAGTGTGATACCTATTTTGGTCTCGCATTCGGTTTTAGCGAGAGTAGTGTCGGTAATTTGGTCGTGCACTATGGTATTTTTATTTAACTCCAAGCAATAGGAGGCATCATGCATCAAAAAGGGCAAATGCTACAAGATCCATTTCTAAATGCGCTGCGTAAAGAGCATGTCGCAGTCTCAATTTATCTCGTCAATGGTATTAAATTACAAGGTCAGGTTGATTCATTTGATCAATATGTGATTTTGCTTAAAAACACAGTGACTCAAATGGTGTACAAGCATGCGATTTCAACGATTGTTCCAGCGCGCATGGTCAATGTTCCAATGTCAGAAGGTGATGAATAAACGTTGAAAGACTTGTTTGAAAGACCTAGTGGCGGCGAAGCGGCCGTTTTGGTAAGCGTGGATTTCGGCGACGGTGATTACGAAGAAAGCTTACATGAGCTTCGCCAACTGAGCGTAAGTGCAGGGTTGGTTATACGTGGCACAATAGAAGGTAAGCGTTCAACGCCGGATGCGAAGTTTTTTATTGGTAGCGGTAAGGCCGATGAATTGCTGCAAATGATGCAAGCTTGTGAATCAAATATCGCAGTATTTAATCATGATCTTTCTCCTTCACAGCAGCGCAATTTAGAACGACTGTTACAGGCGCGAGTGGTTGATAGAACGGGTTTGATTCTGGATATATTCAGTCAGCGTGCACAAAGTCATGAGGGTAAGTTACAGGTTGAGTTGGCGCAGCTTGAGCATCTTTCTACGCGATTAGTACGTGGGTGGACGCATTTAGAGCGTCAAAAGGGCGGTATTGGTGTGCGTGGTGGGCCAGGCGAAACTCAACTTGAGCTTGATCGCCGAATGTTACGTATACGCGTAAAGCAGCTTCGAGAGAAGTTGCTTAAGTTAAAAGCGCAGCGCGGTATGCAGCGTCGGGCGCGTAAGCGTTCTAACGTAATGACGGTCTCGCTCGTCGGCTATACTAATGCAGGTAAATCGACAGTTTTTAATCGGCTGACAAAAGCCAATATTTATGCGGCTGACCAGTTGTTCGCTACACTGGATACAACAACGCATAAAATCTTCATTCCGGATTGTGGTTCAGTTGTGCTGTCTGATACTGTCGGATTTATTAAGCATTTGCCACACGCGTTAGTCGAAGCCTTCGGAGCGACGCTTGAAGAGGCAGCTCAGGCCGATATGTTGCTGCACATAGTCGATACGGCGAGTAGCAACCGTGATGAGCAAATAGTACAAGTGAATAAGGTACTTCATGAAATTGGGGCCGCTAATGTGCCGCAGATTCTAGTGCACAACCAGATAGATAGGGCAGGCTTGCTACCAGCCATTAGCCGTGACGAGTATGGTAGAATTGCAACTATACATATATCAGCTAAAACTGGTGAAGGTGTCGATTTGCTAAGAACGGCTATGGCAGAGCATCATCGGTATTTGCAACAATTAAACACTGAAGAAAGTACTTATGCTTAACAAGATGCATCCGTACACAATCGCTTTAGCTTGTGCGATTTGTACTTTATTTGTTGTTACGTCAAGTTTAGGGTGCTATTGAGAATGAAGATCGCACTAAATATTTAAAATGATTAAGTCTTTTTGGAGTGTCGAATGATTAAATTTCCTGGCTGGGGGCAACGTAATAATGACGGTCCTCCGGATTTAGATGAGGTGATGCGTGATTTAAGTCGCAAAATAAATGCCTTGTTTGGTAAAGGAGGCGGTACTCAACCTAATAATGAGCCAAACAGAGCAGGTGCAGGGCAAATGAATTTGCCTGTTTTACCTATAATCGCTTTTGTCGTTTTGATTTGGTTCGCTACTGGATTCTATATTGTTGATCAAGGCTCTCTAGGCGTTGTGCAGCGTTTTGGTGCGTATGTGGAAACAACTGAACCTGGCCCTCGCTGGCATTTTCCATATCCTATAGAGACTGTAGATGTGGTTAATATGGAGCAGGTGCGTCGGCTTGAGGTGGGATATAGAAGTGATGGTGATGGCGGGAAGATTAAGCAGCCTAAAGAGGCTTTAATGTTGACCGAAGATGAAAATATCATCGACTTGCAGTTTGCTGTGCAATATAAATTAAAAAATGCAAAAGATTATTTGTTTAATAATCGGTCGACGGATGATTCTGTGATGTCAGCAGCAGAGAGTGCTATTCGTGAAGTTGTAGGTAAAAGCAAGCTAGATGACTTGCTCCAAAAAGGTCTGGCAGACACATCTGAGCGTATGCAGGCTATTTTAGATAGTTATAAAACTGGTGTAAAAATCACTAGTGTTTCTTTGCAGGGCGCACAGCCACCTGAGCAGGTGCAAGAAGCGTTTGAAGATGTAAACCGAGCCAATCAGGATAATCAGCGCCAAATAAATGAAGGTCAAGCTTACGCTAATGACGTGATTCCTAAAGCGCGTGGCGCAGCATCAAGGCTGTTAGCTGAGGCTGCAGGTTATAAGCTTAAAATGGAAAATGAGGCCAAAGGTAATACTAGTCGTTTTGATCAGATACTAGCGCAATATAATAAGGCACCAGAAGTGACTCGTGAGCGTTTGTATCTGGATGCGCAAGAGCAGATTCTGTCTAGTGTAAGTAAAGTGATGGTTGATCAGAAAGCGGGGAATAGTATGCTGTATTTACCGCTTGATAAATTGATCAATGCTACAGGCAATGCGATATCGCAACCTGTGCCTTCAGCTAATCCACCCGTTGTTGCGGCGCCAGATGCTGCTACAACTGAGCGCAGTCGCGATGCTTTTCGTAGCCGTGACAGAGAAAGTAGGTAAGGGGCATCAATGAAAAATTTAAGTCGTGTTCTGATTATTGCTATCGTTTCAATTTTATTGATATCAACATCTGTATTTACCGTGCATCAAACACAGTTTGTTGTGGTAAAACGTTTGGGCGAAATTGTATCTGTCAAAAAATCTCCAGGTCTTTATTTTAAAGTACCGTTGGTTGATGATTTGAAGTATTTTGACAATCGCATTGTCACGTTGGATTGGGAGCAACCAGCCAAGTTTAATACCAGTGAAAATAAATACATGATGGTCGATTCGTTTATTAAATGGCGGATTATTGATCCTGCCAAATACTACGTGTCTATTAAAGAGGGTGGTGAGGCTGCAGCAGAAGATCGTTTGGCAAAAGTAGTGAATGCAGGTTTTCGCTATGAGTTTGGTAAGCGTACTGTGCATGAGGTAATTGCGGGTGAGCGCACTGTAATTATGGATAACTTACGTAAAAGAGCTGACTTGGAAGCACGTCAAATTGGCATACAAGTAGTGGATGTCCGTCTCAAGCGCGTTGATTATTCAGATGATATTAGTAAATCCGTATATGACCGTATGATTGCCGAGCGTAAACGAATTGCAAATCAATTAAGGTCTGAAGGTTCCGCTGCATCTGAAAAAATTCGTGCAGATGCCGATAAGCAGCGCGAAGTGATTCTTGCAGAAGCTTTCCGTGATGCACAGAAAACGAAAGGCGAGGGTGATGCTATTGCCTCTGAAATATACAATCAATCATATAGCAAAAATCCTGAGTTCTATGCTTTTTACCGTAGTACAGAGGCTTATAAAAACAGCTTCAAGAACAAGAGTGATGTCATGGTGCTTGATCCAGGATCAGATTTCTTCAAGTATATGCGTAGTCCGGTGCGCAAGTAAACTGCACATAACATAAGTAGATGTATTTTGAAAAGTAGCTTATTTACTGCATTGGCGTTAATGCTGGTGCTGGAAGGTTTACTACCGTTACTACTGCCACAAGCGTGGCGCGATACATTTAGGCGAATGATAGAACTGAAAGATGGGCAATTGCGTTTTGTGGGCTTAATGTCTATCGTCATTGGCTTGATACTTTTTTGGGTAGCAAAATAATGTGGTGGAAACTTTGTTTTTTAATTTCCTTGCTAGGATTTTCGCAACTTACTTTAGCTGAGTCCTGTAATTTAGGTAAGGTTGACTCTTTACATGGGAGTGCAACGGTTGAACGTGCAGGTCGAATCGTTGATGTAAATGAAGGTATAGTAATCTGTAAGGGTGATATTTATCGCACTGATAAGACTAGTGTTCTTCAGTTGGCTTTTCGAGATGTTTCTAGGATTACAGTAGGTAAAGACAGTGTGTTTGTCGTGACCGAGTATGAGATGTATAAAGATAAGCCTAATGTGGCTTTGTTTGAGCTAATTAAAGGTGCATTTCGAGCAGTTACTGGTACGATGACTCACGGGTCGCATCGTTATGAGGTGAAAACGGCATTAGCAACGATTGGTGTACGCGGGACTGATTTTTGGGGTGGTTACGGTTTAACCGAAAATGGTTTGGATGTCGTAATGTTGTCAGGTAAAGGTGTGTATGTAACAAATACGCAAGGTGAAATGGTAGAGTTGGGTGCTAATGGTTTAGGCACAACAGTGCTTCCTGCGACAGCGCCTAGTACACCAAAAATATGGAAAGACGAAAAAGTAGCTAAAGCGGTCGCTACAATTACGCCTTAAATTAAAATTAAACATGTATAGAAGCGCTCATGCATAACTGGTTACTCCCCGAATATATTGAAGATGTCTTGCCTGCTGAAGCCGCTCGCATTGAAACTCTACGCCGTACACTATTGGATTTGTTCAAAGTGCATGGTTATCAATATGTCATTCCACCAATGCTCGAATATATGGAGTCATTGATTACTGGTGCTGGTCATGATTTGGATCTGGCTACATTTAAAGTGGTTGATCAACTGACTGGGCGTTTAATGGGGGTGCGTGCGGATATGACGCCGCAAGCGGCTCGTATTGATGCACATTTGTTAAATCAGCAAGGCATTACCCGTTTATGCTATGCCGGCAGTGTGTTGCGCACTAAGCCAGATGGTTTGGCGCAAACGCGAGAGCCATTACAGTTGGGTGCAGAGTTGTACGGTCATGCAGGTGTTGCCAGTGACATTGAAATTCAACGTTTGTTGATTAAAGGCTTGCAAGCGATTGGCATTCCTCAAGTGCATATCGACTTTAGTCATGTGAATGTATTTGGTAGTTTGATTGAATCTAGCCAAATTGACCCACAGCTCGAACAAGATTTATATGTAGCATTACAAAGTAAAGACCAATCTGCGGTTGCATCATTGGCGAGTGGTTTGGATAAAGTAACGCGTGAAGCATTGCTGCATTTGACAACGCTAAATGGTGATAAAACCATATTGGAAACGGCTGCAAAGGTTTTACCTGATACACCAGCTATGCGTCATGCTTTGGAAAGCTTATCGCAAGCGGGCATAGCATTAGGAGGTATGGGCGTAACCGTTAGCTACGACTTGAGCGAGTTACGTGGTTATCATTACCATAGTGGCATGGTGTTTGCAGCCTATGCTAAAGGCTATAAAGGGCCACTGGCATTGGGTGGACGTTACGATGAAGTCGGCCTTTCATTTGGTCGCGCGCGTCCAGCAACGGGATTCAGCATGGATCTGCGTGGAATTGTAACGGCATTACCGCCAGCAAAAGCCTCAATGGCAATATTCGCCCCCGTTTCAGATGATCAAACTCTGGCCTCTAAAATTGATGTGCTCAGGTCAGAGGGTTGTGTTGTCGTGCAAGGGTTGACTAATGGCGAAGAAAGCCTTGGTCAGTTTAGCTATCATGAATTAAATTGTGATAGAAAATTAGTGCATTACAATTCTGGCTGGCATGTGGTTGATATAGAAAAAAGTATATAACAACCTAATTATTCCTAGTGATGTAGAAGACTCCTGTGTGAGGGCTATTCTTGTCAAGTTGAAAAAAATATTAAAACTCAAAAGATAAAGTTAACGTTATGGCAAACAATGCAGCAAAAAATCTAGTGGCGAAAAATGTCGTTGTAATCGGTACGCAGTGGGGCGATGAGGGTAAAGGCAAGATTGTGGATTGGCTTACCGATCATGCCCAAGGTGTGGTACGTTTTCAAGGTGGACATAACGCAGGCCATACGCTGGTTGTAGGTCAAGGTAATGATCAGCGCGTATACAAGTTAAATTTAGTGCCATCAGGTATCGTCCGTGCTGGCGTGAACTGTTATATTGGCAATGGCGTTGTGCTGGATGCTGGTCATTTATTGCATGAAATTGACTCATTAGAGAAAGATGGCTTGGAAGTTAAAAGCCGTTTAAAAGTGAGTCCAGGCTGCCCATTAATCCTTGACTATCATGTGCGTTTAGATGTAGCGCGTGAATTAAAACGTGGCGCAGATAAGAAGATTGGTACTACAGGTAAGGGTATTGGCCCAACTTATGAAGATAAAGTCGCACGTCGCGCATTGCGTTTGTATGACTTGTTCTATCCTGAGCAATTTGGTGAGAAATTACGTGATGTTCTGGATTACCACAACTTCGTGCTAACCCAATATCTGGGCGCAGAAGCGGTTGATTTTAACCAGCAGCTAGACTCAGCACTACAAAAGGCTGACTTGATTAAACCGCTAGTGGCAGATGTATCCGCTGCGCTATACGCAGCAAATGCTGCGGGTCAAAACTTATTGTTCGAAGGCGCGCAAGGTACATTGTTAGATGTGGATCACGGTACTTATCCTTACGTGACTTCCAGTAATTGTGTTTCAGGACAAGCTGCAGCGGGTACTGGTGTAGGCCCGAGTATGTTGCACTATGTGCTGGGAATCACTAAAGCTTATACCACACGTGTGGGCGGCGGCCCTTTCCCGAGCGAGTTGGATATCGAGTCTGATAATTGCCCAGGCAATCAGATGTCGGTTAAAGGTCAAGAAATTGGTACAGTAACTAAACGTAAACGTCGTTGCGGTTGGTTTGATGCTGCAGCATTGCGTCGTTCTGCACGGATCAATGGCCTCACCGGTTTGTGCATTACCAAGTTGGATGTTCTGGATGGTATTCAAGAACTGAATATCTGTACGGGCTATCAACTAGATGGCAAGTTATTAGATTTGTTGCCTATCGGTGCAGATGATGTAGCACGTTGCCAACCTATTTATGAAACAGTGCCAGGTTGGAATGACAATACTTTTGGTGTGAAAACTTGGGATGGCTTGCCAAAGAATGCGCAAAACTATCTAAAACGTCTAGAAGCCCTATGTGGCGTGCCTGTGGACATCGTGTCAACCGGCCCTGAGCGTGATGAGACTATCGTATTACGTCATCCATTTGCTTAATAGGTAGTTGTTTTACATAAACTTCTGTAGCGTTTTGACTGGGAATATTTAAGTGTGAATAGTAATTCTAAGCAACGATTAGCATGGGCAATTACTGGTTCAGGTCATTATTTGCGAGAGTGCCTCGATATTATTCACACGTTGGATGACGTTGATTTGTTCTTAAGTAAGGCGGCAGCAGAAGTGTTGCAACAGTACGGCTATAAACACAATGTCGGCAAAGTATTTCAGGATAAAACCGCGAGTAGTGTGCCTGTAGAGTTGTTTTATCAAGGGCATTACCATAGCTTGGTGATTGCGCCAGTAACGTCAAATACCATTGCTAAAATGGTCTATGGTATTTCTGATAATTTAGTCACTAATCTGTACGCACAAGCTGGTAAAACGCGCATTCCCAGCATTATTTTTGCGTGTGATACTGCGCCTGAGTTGGAATCAGAGGCGCCTCGTGACAATGTAGTTAAAGTTTATCCACGTCAAATTGATTTAGACAATGTCGCTAAAATCAAAACTTTTGAGGCGACAACAGTCGTCGCAGATATGCAGACTTTGAGAGCTAGTATTGACGCTAGATTGCAGTCTATCAATCAGTTGCGTGCGCATGGCTGAGCATGTGGCTACCAACCTACTTTTTCTAACAGGTAAGCTTGCAGAAAAAAGCTTGAATAAAGTGTTGGAAGAAGTACAAAGTAATCCAAAATCCCCCCAATTCAAATATAGAGTTCAGCAAATTGGTGTGTCTGTCGCTGCACTGATGACGCCGGATTTAATCGCTCGTCGGCTAAAAGAAGCTGGTGATGCCGATAAGATTATCCTTCCCGGCCTCTGTCAAGGCGATTTGCTACAACTTGAGGCGCAATATGGCATTCCGGTTGAGCGTGGACCTAATGATTTAAAAGACTTGCCACAATACTTTGGCCACGCTGGTGTGCAGCCAGATTTAAGTCAATATAGCGTACAGATTTTTGCTGAAATCGTGGATGCGCCGTTCTTAAGTGTTGCTGGCATTATCCAGAAGGCACAGCAATACCAAGCACAAGGCGCTAATGTGATTGATTTGGGTTGTTTGCCAGCAGTGCCTTTTCCACATTTGGTAGACTCAATCAAAGCGCTTAAAGAGTTGAATTTCCAAGTCAGCGTAGACTCTCTGAATACAAATGACCTATTAGCGGCAGGGCATGCGGGCGCTGACTTTTTACTCAGCCTTACCGAAAAAACGTTGTGGATTGCGAATGAAGTGGCCTCTACGCCGATTCTGATTCCGGCTAAACCACATCATTTACCTTCGCTTTATCGTGCCATTGAAATGTGCTTGAAAGCAGGTAAGCCCTTTATTGCCGATGCGATTCTAGATCCAATTCATTTTGGTTTAACTGATTCGATTGTGCGCTACCAAAAGTTACGTAAAAAATACCCAGACATTAAAATCATGATGGGTATAGGCAATCTGACGGAGTTGACGGATGCTGATACGACCGGTATCAATGCATTGTTATTTGGCATTATTAGTGAGCTTGATGTGCATGCCGTGTTGGCAACCTCAGTTAGCCCACATGCGGTGAATGCTGTTGCTGAGGCTGATGTGGCAAGGCGTATGATGCATGCGGCCAAGTTGGATGATCGCTTGCCGCGTGGTTATAGTAATGCTTTGTTAGGGTTGCATGATCGTCGACCATTTACGTATTCTGTAGATGAGATCAATGAAATTGCCGCACAGATTAAAGACCCGAGCTTTCGTATTCAAGTCAGTGAATCTGGGCTGCATATTTATAATCGTGATGGTATTCATGAGGCTGTTGACCCTTTTGCGCTTTATTCACATTTGAAAGTCGATGATGATGCATCGCATGCTTTTTATTTAGGTGTGGAGTTGGCGCGTGCCCAGATTGCTTGGCAGCTTAAGAAACGCTACGTGCAGGATCAGGAGCTAGACTGGGGTATTAATGCTTTACAGGCCGATAAAGCTGTAAAAACAGCACATCGCGAAGCCTCTATTAAAGAAAAACAAAGTAAGCAGCGCAAAGAAAGAGATGGGCAATAGCACTATGATTTATGAAACGATTCTTTCAACCTTAGATAGTCAGGGTCATGCCCATGTGACACCTTTTGGTGTCAGCATGCAGGATGACTTGGTTGTCATTTCACCTTTTAAACCGTCTACGACGCTAGAGAATATTTTGGCAACAGAGTGTGCCGTGATGAATTTAACGGATGATGTGCGCGTTTTTGCTGGGGCGCTGACTAGGCGTGAAACGTGGCTGAAAAATGTAGTCGAGAGTTTGCTTCCGGCGGAAAAAGTGAACGGTTTCAGGTTGGCAGATACTCTGGCGCATAAAGAGTTGAAACTCGTTGAAGTCAAACAAGATGATGTACGACCACAATTGTTGATGCAGGTGGTGCATGAAGCGCAACACCAAGCCTTTCAGGGATTTAATCGCGCTCAAGCGGCAGTGATTGAGTTGGCGGTATTGGTG
>DAIDAH010000005.1 GCA_027310735.1 Methylotenera sp.
GGATTAATGGTGCTGCAATCATCATTGACTGCCTGACAGATAATAAGCAACGCGCGGTAGCTGATGTGCGCCATGCGTTGACCAAGTTCGGTGGCAATTTAGGTACCGATGGTTCAGTGGCCTTTATGTTCAAACATTGCGGTACCTTGATTTATGAGCCAGGCACTTCTGAAGATCAAGTCATGGAAGTCGCGCTAGAAGCAGGCGCAGAAGATGTGATTACTGATGAAGATGGCAGTATTGAAGTGATTACTGCACCGAACGACTTCTTGGCGATTAAAGAAGCGATGGAGGCGGCAGGTTTTAAAGCCGTTTTAGCTGAGGTGACCATGAAGCCTGATAATGAGACGGTGTTCACAGGTGACGATGCGGTGAAAATGCAAAAAATCCTAGATGCATTGGAAGATTTGGATGATGTGCAGGATGTTTATACTACAGCAGTCATCGAAGACTAAGAGATGAATCGCTTGTCGACTTACTTAAAGCGATACGTTTCTTGAGTAATGTCAGAATCTTAGGCATAGACCCTGGCCTGCGCATCACAGGCTTTGGTGTCATCGAAAAAGTCGGTGAAAAAATCATCTATGTTGCGAGTGGCACGATTAAAACTGCCAGTGCTAAGAAAAGTAAAGTAGAAGGCGAGGCGGAAAAAGAAGAATTGCCGGCACGCCTTAAAGTTATACTGGATGGCCTATTTGAGGTGATTGATACTTATCAGCCGAATCAGGTTGCAATTGAAAAAGTGTTTGTGAATGTCAATCCGCAGTCTACGCTATTACTAGGTCAAGCGCGTGGTGCGGCGATTAGCGCGGCGGTGATTCGCAATTTGATCGTGGCTGAATATACCGCGCTGCAAGTCAAGCAGGCTGTGGTTGGCAACGGACATGCACAAAAAGAGCAGGTGCAGGAAATGGTCAAACGCTTACTAAAATTACCCGCTACACCTAGCCCAGACTCGGCTGATGCCTTGGCTTGTGCTGTTTGCCATGCACATGGTGGGCAAGGTTTGGGCCGGTTAGCCACAGCAGGCTTTCGTGTGCGTGGCGGGCGGCTTGTTTGATGGGTAGCCCAGCCGCCACAGAGCCAACATCTGCTAGATTCTCTAATCCAGTCATGCGGTACTTTGCCGCGACTCGCCCTGCTTTCTTTTCTGCTACTTTAGCCGCCTGTTTGTTAGGGCAGGCGGGCGCTGCATATTCAGGTGTCGGTTTTCAGCCAGATATTGCCGCCATCACTTTGTTGCTTGCATTGTTAATACACGCCGGCGTGAATGTCATCAACGATTATTTTGATGCCTTGAATGGCACGGATGCAATCAATATCGAGCGACTATATCCTTTCACTGGCGGTAGCCGTTTTATTCAGAATGGAGTGCTTACAAAAGCACAAACGGCATACTTTGGTTATTTACTGTTAGTAATCGCCATGATTGGCGGTTTATTGCTTTCCTGCCTGGTTGGCGCCGGTTTACTTGTTATTGGTATGGTTGGTGTGTTTGTTGGCTGGGCTTATTCCGCGGCACCACTACGCTTGAATGGGCGTGGTTTGGGTGAGTTATGTGTGATGATAGGCTTTCTAGGCATTGTTGTTGGCGCAGATTATGTGCAGCGGCATATGTTTTCGTTGCAGCCGATTATAGTTGGTTTGCCTTATGCCTTGCTGGTTACCAATTTACTTTATATCAACCAGTTTCCGGATCGCAAGGCTGATGCCGCAGCAGGTAAGCATCATCTGGTGGTGCGTCTGCCATTAGATAAAGCCATACTGATTTACCCGATTTTGGCAGGGTTTGCATTCGTATGGCTGAGTTTAATGGTGATGATGGGCTTTTTGCCAAAATTGGCGATGTTAGCGTCTTTGCCATTGTTGCTTTCGGTACGCGCATCATTGTTATTAAGACGGTTCGCAGCAAGTCCAGCGCAACTGTTACCAGTGATTCAACTGACAATTGCCGCCATGCTAAGTCATGCGCTATTGTTGATTATTGTAATGTTATGGGAGATGCCATGATTGGGCGCTTGAGTGGAATTTTGCTGGAAAAAACCCCGCCGCTGGTTTTGGTTGATTGCAATGGCGTGGGCTATGAGTGCGAAGTGCCAATGAGTACTTTTTATAACCTACCAGCCATCGGGGATAAGGTGGTGATGCTGACGCATTTTGTTGTGCGTGAAGATGCGCAGTTACTCTATGGTTTTGGTAGTGATCAGGAGCGTGCCACGTTTCGGCAATTGCTCAAAGTAAATGGCATCGGCGCTAAATCGGCGCTGTCAATTTTAAGCGGTCTGTCGATTGATGAGTTGATACAGGCCGTGGCATTGCAAGAAACCGCAATGTTGACACGTGTGCCGGGAGTAGGTAAAAAAACGGCTGAACGATTATTGCTGGAGCTTAAAGATAAATTCAATGTGTCCGGCTTAACCGCGAGTCATGCGAACCAGCCTAAGTCAGCAACTAGCGATGTACTGAATGCATTGATTTCATTGGGGTACAATGAACGTGAAGCAATGGCTGCAGTGAAGTTGCTCCCTGTGGAGGTCACAGTTGCAGATGGCATTAAGCAGGCTTTAAAGCTGCTTTCAAAGTGATTTAAATTCTAGGTTGTTAGAAACGGAACGAGAGGCTAGAGCATGAAAAAGTATATTTTACTGCTGTTAATGCTCATCATCAGTACAGCTTGTGGTCGACATCAGTCGGCCAGCTCTGCATCTGATGCAGCATCTGCCGTTGCACCCGCACCTATGTCGGTACGCACGAAAATGTCTGGTGCTGTACGTAGTTTTGCTGCCGAGCAAAGTCTCACTGAAATGTCTGAGCCTAGTGGCAATGCAGCGAATTCAAAAAAATACATCGCATTACGTCACCACTTGCAAGTCGAAATGCCAGCCGATCAAATACAAGCGGCTTTTGATGGGGCCGTGAAGCATTGTGAGGCACTTAGTTGCCAAATGCTCAGCGCAAACTATCAGCGTGAAACACCCTACAGTCCGCCATCCGCAAGCCTGAGTATTCGTGTGCCACCTAGAAGTGTTGAGGTATTTCTAACTGGCCTCGCTAAAAGTGGCGAAATCATGCAGCATAGCCGTGAAGCTGAAGATAAAACCAATCAGGTCGTTGATGCCGATGCGCGCATTAAAAACTTAACCGAATTGCGTGATAGGCTACGCGCCATGCTTGCTGATAAATCGGCTAAATTTAAAGACATCATTGATGTGGAGCGGGAGCTTGCCAATACGCAAAGTCAGCTGGATAGCTTCATGAGTATGCGCAAAATATTAGCGCAGGAAACTGATCTGGTGGCAATGAATATCGATTTTGTGGCAAAGCAGGGCATTACCGAGCAGGGCTTTTTTGCTCCCGTAGTGCGTGCTTTGAAAGATGCTGGGCAGGTGTTCATGGAGAGTGTCGCCGCGGTGATTACGTTTGTGATGAGTGCAATTCCTTGGCTACTAATCAGCTTTCCAATAGTGTTATTGCTACGTAAATTTTGGTTGAGGTCTAAAGCAAAATGATTAGGCTGATTAATACCAATCAACTCACACGCATTACGGTCATTACTTTACTGATTGCAGGCTGCTTTGTTGTGCTACGCCCATTTATGGCGGCGATTTTGTTTGCAGCTGTGGTGTGTGTATTTACATGGCCGATTTATCACCGCATATGGTTGCGCCTCGGCAAGCGAGATTTTTTTGCCGCCGTGACGATGACAATTCTCCTGCTGGTTTCTTTGATACTACCTATGGCATATCTTGCCGCAAATCTGGCAGACGCTTCGGCGACATTGCTTGATGAGGTGCAATCTACCTTGCAAAAATTGCAGCCACAAGCGCCAGGCTGGCTGAAGAGCCTTCCTTTGATTGGCGATCAAGTGAGCTACTCATGGGCGCGTGCAGCCGTGAGCCATGATGAACTGATGAAGTTGTTGCAGCAATATTATGAACCAATGCGTAAAGTGAGTTTGCAGGCGGTGCAATTGGTGATTGGCGGTTTTCTGCAGCTGCTGTTGGTGGTATTTATTGCTTTCTTTTTTTACCGTGATGGTGCTCGTCTGGCGCGCGGCCTTATTACGATTGTGCGCAAGCTGGGTGGTGAGTTGGGCGAAGAGATGTTGACCTTATCCTGCAATACAGTCAAAGGCGTGATGCTGGGTATCTTTGGTACTGCGCTGGCGCAGGCAGCAGTGGCGCTGCTAGGTTTTGAGATTGCGGGTGCGCCTATGCCTTTGCTACTGGCGCTGGCTACGTTTTTTTTATCAGTTATCCCCGTAGGCCCTCCATTAGTATGGGGTGGGGCTGCGATATGGCTTTATAATCACGGTGATCATGGCTGGGCAGTATTTCTTGCACTGTATGGATTACTTGGCATCAGTACTGTTGATAATGTTGTTAAGCCGATTTTAATTAGTCACTCTTCGCATCTGCCATTGTTACTTGTTGTACTCGGTGTACTTGGTGGTGCAATTGCATTTGGATTTGTCGGTATTTTTCTTGGGCCGACATTATTAGCTGTTGGTTTGACGCTAATTGCACATTGGATAGCACTGCAAAATAAGAAAGCTTATGAATCGTTATGAGAGCAGCTCTAAAAATTAAAGTTTTAAAGTCAGACAAGGCGCGAGTAAGAAATTACGACGCC
Organism: Methylotenera sp.; assembly: GCA_027310735.1. Taxonomy (GTDB): domain Bacteria; phylum Pseudomonadota; class Gammaproteobacteria; order Burkholderiales; family Methylophilaceae; genus Methylotenera. The sequence continues at coordinate 4,633 of DAIDAH010000005.1, forward strand.
ACATATGTTTAATATGTAAGGAGTGATTTTTTATGAGTAACGCAGTATGGCGAAGAAAGTTTAATTTAGAGAGATACTCGTGATAGAAACTGACCGACTGATAGCGCCTGATACGATTAGTCCGCAAGAAGAGGCGCAGGAGCGCGCACTTCGCCCAAAGGTGCTGGATGAATACATCGGCCAAGAAAAAGCACGCGCGCAGTTAGAGATTTTTATTAATGCGGCACGCGGTCGTAGTGAGGCTTTGGATCATGTGTTGCTATTTGGCCCACCTGGTTTAGGTAAAACGACTTTGGCGCATATTATCGCCAAAGAAATGGGTGTAAACATGCGCCAAACCTCAGGCCCAGTATTGGAGCGCGCTGGCGATTTGGCCGCACTCCTTACTAATCTTGAGCCTAATGATGTGTTGTTTATTGATGAGATTCATCGACTATCTCCAGTAGTAGAGGAAATTCTGTATCCGGCGATGGAAGATTACCGTCTGGATATCATGATTGGTGAAGGTCCGGCAGCACGTAGTGTACGGTTGGATTTGCCGCCATTCACGCTAGTGGGAGCGACTACCCGCGCAGGTATGTTGACCAATCCGTTACGGGATCGCTTCGGCATTGTGTCGCGTCTGGAGTTTTATACCTCAGAAGAGTTGGCTCGTATTGTGCAGCGTAGCGCGGGTTTGTTAGATGTGGAAATGGTCGATACAGGTTCGCTGGAAATTGCCAGACGCTCTCGTGGTACGCCGCGTATTGCTAATAGGCTACTGCGTCGTGTGAGAGATTATGCGCAAGTCAAAGCGGATGGCAGAGTTTCTGCTGATATTGCCGATGCGGCGCTTAAAATGTTGGATGTGGATAAGCTCGGTTTTGATGTCATGGATAGAAAGTTGTTACTTGCTGTATTGGAAAAATTTGGTGGCGGTCCAGTGGGGTTGGATAATCTGGCCGCAGCCATCGGCGAAGAGCGCGATACGATTGAAGATGTGCTTGAGCCGTATTTGATTCAGCAAGGCTATCTGATGCGTACGCCGCGTGGTCGCGTGGCAACCAGTCAGTCCTATCAGCACTTTGGTTTGTCGATGCCGAAGCATCTTACTAGTAGCGAGGCTTGGCAAGATTGAGTCAACGCAATTATCATCAGTTCGTGTGGCCAGTTCGTGTCTATTACGAAGATACCGATAGCGGTGGCGTGGTCTATCACTCTAATTATTTGAACTTTATGGAACGCGCAAGGACTGAGTGGTTGCGTGCTTTGGGTTTTGAGCAGCCGGTATTAAAAAATGAGCTAGGAGTCATATTCGTGGTGCATAGTATGACGATAGGTTTTAAACGCCCAGCCTACTTTAATGACATGCTGGATGTGAAGAATCGGCTTGTTAAAATCGGCCATGGCAGTATGGAGTTTTCACAGATCATCGTTCGTGAGAATCAATTACTTTTAGACGCTACAGTTAAGTTAGCGTGCGTAGATGCTACAAGCTTTAAACCGCAAGGTATTCCTGTGGTAGTTAAACAAAAAATCATTAATAATTCAAATTTGAATAAACCTGTGGAGCAGTTATGAATGTAGGTGTTGCCAACGATATGTCGATTTTCACGTTGATTGCTGGGGCTAGCTTGCCAGTGCAAATTGTGATGGTTATTTTACTGATAACCTCACTTTTTTCATGGTGGTATATTTTTATTAAGGTAGCTACCATTAAGCGTGCAGAGAAAGATGCCAATGATTTTGAAAGTGCATTTTGGACAGGTGGTGATTTGAATAAATTGTACGAAGGTCTAGGCGTTGGTCGTCGTAAAGTGCAAGGTATGGCAAGTATCTTTGAAGCGGGTTTTAAGGAATATGCCAGACATAAGCAACAACCTCGTATGGAAGTCTCAGATGTGATGGAGGGTTCACTCCGTGCCATGCGTGCTGCCTATAATCGTGAGTTGGATGATCTGGATGCGCACTTGCCGTTCTTGGCATCAGTGGGTTCAGTGAGTCCATATATCGGTCTGTTTGGTACGGTATGGGGCATCATGAATGCGTTTAGAGGTTTGTCTAATGTGGCGCAAGCCACACTCAGTCAAGTTGCACCTGGTATTGCCGAGGCGCTGGTTGCTACGGCAATTGGGTTGTTCGCTGCGATTCCGGCGGTGGTCGCTTATAATCGTTTTGCTTCGAGTGTGGATCGTCTTTCTGTGCGCTATGAAAGCTTCATGGAAGAGTTCACTAATATTTTGCAACGTAAGTCATAGAGGCAGTAGACGATGGCACGTACTCGTAAACGCCGCTTGATGAATCAAATCAATGTGGTGCCATATATTGATGTTACCTTGGTATTGTTGGTGATTTTCATGGTAACAGCACCTATGACGAACCCTGGTGTGGTTGATCTGCCCAAGGTGGGGCAGGCGTTAAAACAGCCACAACTCCCACCAGTGGTATTGACGGTAAAACTCAATAACAAAATTGAGCTGGATAATAAGCCTATGACACGTGATGAGTTGTTGCTAGCCGTGCATCAGGCGCTAGCAAAATCACCTGAGCGATCCGTTGTCATTGCTGCGGATAAAAATGTTAAATATGACGATGTAATCGGTGTGATGGATCTACTCAAGCAAAATAAAGTCGACAAAGTCGGACTTTTGTTAAACCCAGCGACCTAAATCTTTATGTTACGTCAGCGCGAAAAAACAGTTTCATTTCAGGCTGGTGCATTGTCTATTGCAGTGCATGCGGTTCTGTTTATTGCATTGTTAATTTCATTCGATTGGAAAGCAACACATCCTGTCAGTATTGCTGAGGTTGAGTTGTGGGATAGTCTACCTAGTCCATCTGTGCCTAAAGTTCAGCCGAAGCCAACGCCTGCACCAGAGCCTATTGTTAAAAATGAGCCGAAACCTGAACCTGTACCTGTGGTTAAAGAACAGCCAAAAGCAGATGTTAAAGTTGATATTGCTCTCGAGAAAAAACTGAAGGCATTGGAAAAAGAAAAAGCCGAAGAAAAACTTAAAGAAGAGAAGCTTAAAGAAGAGAAGCTTAAGAAAGAAAAAGAGCTTGAGCAAAAGAAAAAATTAGCAGAAATGCAAGCTGCCTTGCTCAAGGATGATTTGCGTGCGAATGAAAAGGCGTTAAAAGAGAAAAAAGCCAATCAGCAAAATGATGCACTTAAGCGCTTACAGCAACAAGCGTTAGCCGATGATAAAGCCGAAGGTGACCAGCAGGCAAGTTCAGCAAAAGCTGCGGCAAATGCTGGAATTATTGACGAGTATCAAAGTAAAATCAGTAGGAAAATTCGTAGTAATGTGAATAAAACTTTATGCGGAACCGGTAATCCGGAACTTAAGTTTGACATTGGCCTACTAATCACAGGTCAGTTGAGTGATCGGCCAAAGTTGATTAAGTCGAGCGGAAGTACTGCATGTGACGATGCAGTGTATCGTGCCATTATGGCATCTGAACCTTTGCCGTTACCTAAAGATGCTTCGCTTTTCTCACAGTTCAGAAACTTGAAATTAACATTTCGCCCGAATGAAGGTAATTAGTTTCTTTACAAAATTACCCGTGTGATAGCAAAGATATGTGTAGCATCCATATGCGTTTGCAGTAAAATTTGGCATTAAATTTATACCTTAATTTAGAAAAAGATGTTTATCTATATGAATATACTTCGATGGTTCGTCATGTTGGGTGCGTTGTTAGTCACAACAACTGCGAGTGCTGCTTTAGAGATTGAAATTAGTGGTGGTAGCGCGCAGCAAATTCCAATTGCTATTGTGCCGTTTGGGCAGGCTGCTAACGTTAATCAGCTTGATATCAGTAGTATTATTGGCGCAGACTTGCGGCGTAGCGGGTTGTTTCGTGTTTTGGAGACTGGTGGGGTTGTTAGTCGCCCTACGGATACGGCGCAAATTAAATATGCAGAGTGGGCTGCCTTGCAGGCACAGGCAATGGCTGTAGGTAATATTGAGGTCTTGCCCGGAAATCGTCTTAAAATAACATTTAAGTTAGCTGACGTTTTAAAACAAACGCAACTGGCAGGCATGGAATACAACATTACACCAAGTCAGTTTAGAACAACTGCCCATAAAATTGCAGATGTTATCTATCAAAAACTAACGGGGGAAGCAGGAATTTTCGCAAGTCGCATTGCTTATATCAATAAAGCAAAAGGACGTTATGCATTACAAGTTGCGGATGCTGACGGCGTGAATCCGCAAACCGTGGTGTCTTCTAATGAGCCTATTATCTCTCCAGCATGGTCGCCAGATGGCACTAAGTTGGCGTATGTGTCATTTGAAAAGAAGAAGCCGATTATCTTTATACAGTCTTTGATGACTGGGCAACGTACAGTTTTAGCAAACTTCAAAGGCAATAATAGTGCCCCCGCATGGTCGCCAGATGGCAGTAAATTGGCGATAGTGCTGACCTATGGCGCTAATTCTCAGATATATACGATTAATGCGAACGGCACTGGTTTGAAGCCGCTGACTAAGAGTAGTGCGATTGATACTGAGCCTACATGGTCACCAGATGCAAAGTGGATTTACTTTAGTTCAGACCGTGGCGGCAAGCCACAGATTTACAAAGTATCCTCACTCGGTGGTGATGCAGAGCGCGTGACGTTTGAAGGTGCAAATAACTTAAGCCCACGTTTTTCACCAGATGGAAAGTTCTTGGCAATGATTCGTAGTGATGGCGGTAGCTATCGTGTTGCTTTGCAGGATTTGACTAGTGGTCAAGGGCAGTTGTTAAGTGAAGGTGGGCAGGATGAGTCGCCAAGTTTTGCGCCTAATGGCCGCGTGATATTGTATGCGACACGTATAGGTGGGCGCGGTGCTTTGGCTGCAGTGTCTGCGGATGGTCGCGTAAAGCAGCGTTTAAGTGAGTCTGGTGGCGATGTGCGTGAACCAGCTTGGGGGCCATTGTTGAATTAATGGGTTTAATGGTAGTTTATTAACCGTAGTAGCGTTAATTGATACAAAATTTACGCCATTCAGAGGAGAGTAATATGAAAAATTTAATGTTTAATAAAAAGTTATTGAGCTGTTTAGTCATTGCACTAGTGTTGACTGCCTGTAAAAGTACTCCGATGGTGGATAAGCCTGCCCCTGTCGAGGATAGAAGCACAGCCACGCAAACAGCACCTAAAGCTGTAGAACCGGCCACGACAAGTGTTGATACTTCTGGCGTTAAAGAGGTTGCGATTGATAGCAGTGCAACAACTGGCGATAATCCTTTGAAAGACCCTAATAATATTTTATCAAAACGTAATATTTATTTTGATTTCGATAGCGATACGGTTAAAGCAGAGTATCGCCCGATCATTGAAGCGCATGCTAAGTATTTATTGGCGCACAGTAATGCAAAAATGATTTTACAAGGTAATACGGATGAGCGTGGTACCCGTGAATATAATTTGGCATTGGGGCAACGTCGTGCGGTTTCAGTCAAAAAGTCTTTTAACTTGCTTGGGGTAAAAGACAATCAAATTGAAACAGTCAGCTTTGGTGAGGAAAAAGCTACGCCAAATTGTGCTGATGAGGCATGCCATCAAGCTAATCGTCGTGTAGATATTGCTTACGAAAACGAATAGGTTACATGACTGTATAAATAAGGGTTTGAAATGATAAAAAAACTGATTCTGGCCAGCTTGCTTTTAACTGCACAATTGTTTTCAGTGACTAGTCACGCGGCATTGTTTGATGATACGGAGGCGCGTAAGAAAATACTGGAAGTAGAGGCGACGATGCAAAGTCAGAATCAGGCTTCACAGGCGGCAATAGCAGATTTAAAGAGTAGTCAGCAAGCGCTTGAGCAGAGAATCGTGGCGATTGAAGCGATTACAAAAGGCCAAGTGTTGAGTGACATGCAAAGCCAGATTGACGGGTTAAAGCAAGAGATTGCGCGGCTAAATGGCGCGCTTGAGGTGGCGGCGCATAATGTTGATGCTACACAGCAGCGTCAAAAAGATTTATATGGGGATACCGATGCACGTTTGCGCAAACTAGAGAGCGCGCCTGTGCCAGATGCTGCGGCCGCAGTAGATTCAGCTGCACCGACGGTGGCACCCAACAAGAGTTCGCAAGAGTATCAATTGCTGGAGTTGGCAAATGGCTTGTCTAGAGAGTCCAAGTATAAAGATGCTTTTAATGCTTACGATAAGTTCTTAAAGGATTATCCGAATAGTGCGTTGGCGGCTGAAGCAATATATGGTTTAGGTTACTCTCAGTTCGCATTAAAAAACTACAAGTCAGCAATGGCTAGTCAACAAAAACTGATTGATTTGCATGCTGATAGTCCTAAAGTGCCTGATGCCATGTTTAACATCGCAAATAGTCAGATTCAGCTTGGATTAGTGCCTGGCGCTAAAAAGACATTGCGTGATTTGATTGCAAAATTTCCTAACAGTGAAGTAGTGCCAGTAGCGCAAAAACGCTTAAAAGCGCTAGAGTCGATTAAGTAGTTTTTCTGAAAAAACATTAACTTAAATTAGAATTAAGTTAAAATGGCGCCGATTATCAATCGGCGCCATTTGTTTATGGCAAGCAATTAATGAAATTAAGAATTCACGAAATATTTCACTCACTACAAGGCGAGTCTTCACGTGTGGGCTTGCCTACGGTGTTTGTGCGCCTCACTGGCTGCCCAATGCGCTGCGTGTATTGTGATACTGTCTATGCATTTAGTGGCGGTAGCAATATGGAAATCAGTGATATTTTGTCAAAAGTGGCTGGGTATGGCACGCCTTATATTACGGTTACTGGCGGTGAGCCGCTAGCACAGAAAGATTGCCATCATTTGCTCAAAGAGTTGTGTGACGCAGGTTATAACGTTTCCTTGGAAACTGGTGGCGCGATGGATATTAGTGGCGTGGATAAACGCATTTCCATTATTTTGGATGTAAAAACGCCAGCGTCAGGTGAAGTGGAAAATAATAAATGGGCTAATTTGAGCCTGTTAAAAAGCACAGACGAAGTGAAGTTTGTACTTTGCAGTCGAGCAGACTATGACTGGGCTAAAGATGTATTGGTCAAGCATAAGCTCACGGAGAAGTGTCCTGTGTTATTTTCGCCAGTGTATAGCCAGGTGAATCCAACCGAGTTGGCAGAGTGGGTGTTGGCCGATAAGTTGCCAGTGCGCATGCAAGTGCAGTTACATAAAATATTGTGGGGCGAAGTGTCGGGTAAGTAAAATGAGTGACCTTATTACAACAGAAGTGACTAAAGAAAAAAAAGCAGTAGTGCTCCTTTCAGGCGGGCTTGATTCGGCTACAGTGCTGGCCTATGCACGTAAACAGGGTTTTGATTGTTATTGCTTAAGTCTGGATTATCATCAACGTCATATTGCTGAATTGCAAGCGGCTAAAAAGATAGCTACCGTCATGGGTGCTACAGCACATAAAACGGCTCAACTGGATTTGTCTTTATTTGGCGGTTCAGCACTTACTGATGATGCGATTGCCGTTCCGGAAAGTGAAACAGTTGGTATTCCAGTCACTTATGTACCAGCACGCAATACGATTATGCTGTCTTTAGCATTGGCCTGGGCTGAAGTGTTGGGGGCGCAAGATATTTTTATAGGCGTGAATGCGCTCGATTATTCTGGCTATCCAGACTGCCGCGGTGAGTATGTGAAGGCATTCCAGCATATGGCGAATCTTGCGACTAAAAGTGCGGTGGAAGGTAAAACTATCACCATTCATGCGCCGCTGATTGATATGACTAAAGCACAAATTGTGACGCTGGGCACATCACTGGATGTGGATTATGCGATGACAGTGTCGTGCTATCAGGCTGATAGCCAGGGTGAGGCGTGTGGTGTATGTGACTCTTGCCGATTAAGGCGTGATGGCTTCTTAGCCGCTGGATTGGCTGATCCTACGCGCTATAAAAAACTTGAGCATAAATAATTATTTACGATTCAATTGTTAATTACATAAACTGCTTGCCAAACCCTATGCGGATGACGTAAAATCCGCGCCTTTCTGCGATAAATTTTTCAATAAAGAGAACAAAGATTATGGTTATTATTCGTTTAGCTCGTGGTGGCGCGAAAAAAACTCCTTTCTACAACGTGGTAGTTGCTGATTCACGTAATCGTCGTGACGGTCGCTTCATTGAGCGTGTTGGTTTTTACAATCCATCTGCTAAAGCGGGTGCTGAAGGCTTGCGCATTGATCTTGCACGTGTAACTCACTGGCAAGGTAATGGTGCTCAATTGTCTGACACCGTTGCACGTTTGGTTAAATTCCATGCTAAAGGCCCTGAAGCTGCAATCGCGGCTAAAGCTAAAGATGCTGCTAAAGCTGAAGCTGCTAAAGCTAAAGTTGCTGCATTAGAAGCTGCTAAAGCTAAAGCTGCAGCAGATGCTGCTAAAGCTGAAGCGGACGAAAAAGCTGCTGCTGAAGCCGAAGCTGCTAAAGCCGCTGCGGTAGAAGCTACTGAAACACCAGCTGCAGACGCTTAATTTTCATTGCTTTGGCAATGGTGTCATTGCCAAAGGTTTTGCTAAGCCTGCAAGTAAATTAGTTTATAAGTAGGCTGCTTTAATGAAAAAATCGACTGTAAGTGAAATGGTAGTCATGGGGCGCGTTGTTGCGCCCTACGGCGTTTTTGGTTGGCTGAAAGTTGTGCCAGATACCGAAGCGTTTGACGGCTTGTTTGACTACGATACGTGGTGGTTGGGAAAAGGTGACGATTGGCGTGAGCTGACTGTTGAAACAGCCAAAGTCCACAACGACGTATTGCTGGTAAAGCTGGATGGCATTAACGACCGTGATGCAGCCTTTGCATGTAAAGGGAAGCAAATCGCCGTGCCTAGAGAGTCATTGCCTGAGCCTGAAGAGAATGAGTATTACTGGTCAGATTTGATCGGTTTGCGCGTTAAAAATCAACAGGGTATTGATTTTGGCTTGATTGTAGATGTGTTTGAAACTGGTGCGAATGATGTGCTGGTGATCAAGCCTGATGCAGTTAAAGATATCGCCTCAAAAGTAGTCGAAGCTGACGCTGCCAAAAAAGACAAGCTGGAAGAGCGATTGCTGCCGTTTATAGCGACAGTAGTACTTGAAGTAGATATAAAAGCCAAAACGATGCTGGTGGATTGGGACGAAGACTTTTAAGCATGTCGTTTAGATTTGATGTGGTGACGCTTTTTCCTGAAATGTTTGATGCTATCACCAAATATGGCATTACCAGTCGGGCGATACAGCAAGGTATTTATGATGTGCAGTTTTGGAATCCGCGTGACTACACCACGGATAACCATAAAACGGTAGATGATAGACCTTATGGCGGTGGTCCCGGTATGGTGATGCTGGCTGAGCCGTTGGAAGCGGCAATCAGCGCTGCAAAAAAGAGTCAGGCTGCGCAAAATATTGAGAGTTGGGTGATTCATCTCTCGCCGGCAGGTAAGCCACTGACGCACCAGAAAGTGGAAGCTTTAAGTAAAAAGCCGGGTTTGGTATTACTTACTAGCCGGTATGAAGGTGTAGATCAACGCTTGATTGACGCGCAGGTGGATGAGGAAATTTCCATCGGTGATTATGTGCTGAGCGGTGGCGAGTTGCCCGCGATGGCCTTGATGGATGCGATTGTACGGCTATTGCCGGGTAGTTTAGGTGATGGGAATTCAGCGATTGAAGACTCATTTGTAGATGGCTTGTTAGATTGTCCACACTACACTAGACCAGAAGAATATAAAGGCGTGAAAGTGCCAGAGGTTTTACTCTCAGGCAATCATGCAAAGATTAAGCAGTGGCGTTTGAAAATGTCATTGCAACGAACTCGGGATCAACGTCCCGATTTATTGGCCGAAAGGCCGTTGACGAAAGAAGAGGCTCGGCTGCTACAACTTGATTAAGTAGCAGGAACAAGTTCTTCATAATTAAAAGGAACCCGCAAGGGATAAGGAAATGGCAGATATTATTAAAATGCTGGAAGAGGAAGAAATTGCGCGTTTAGGCAAAACAATCCCTTCATTTGCACCAGGCGACACAGTAGTTGTTGGCGTTAATGTAGTTGAAGGTACACGTAAACGTGTGCAGTCATACGAAGGTGTTGTAATCGCTAAACGTAACCGTGGTTTGAACTCATCATTCATCGTACGTAAAATCTCATCTGGTGAAGGTGTTGAGCGTACATTCCAAACTTACTCACCATTGATTGCTTCAATCGAATTGAAACGTCGCGGTGATGTACGTCGTGCGAAACTGTACTACCTACGTGAGCGTTCAGGTAAATCAGCACGTATTAAAGAAAAATTGGTAGCACGTGACAGAGACGTAGCACCAGCAGCAAAAGATTAATTGCTGTAAGTTCTAAAAAAAGCCCCGAGACTTTAATGGTCTTGGGGCTTTTTTTATTGTATATATCCGTAGAAGTCTACATTCTCATCAACAGTACTTTGGGTTAACATCCTAGCATGATGAATCCTCAAGTTTTGATTGATGCCCCGTTTGGCGCAGTGTCAATTTCGGTTGCCAACAATCAGCTTACTGTTGAGCTGATAGCATGCCCATTGTCTGATGTGCAGCGGCAAGTTGGCATTAACTATGACGCACTGCCTCCACAAGTCTGGCGAGCATGCCATCAAATAAAGCAATACTTTGAGCAGCCTACAGCCTCGCTGGATATCTCTGTATTGTCGCAGGGAACAGCGTTTCAGCAGCGAGTATGGCGAGCCATCGCAACGATTCCTGCTGGTGAAACACGTACATACAGTCAACTGGCCGAGCAGATAGGCTCTGGCTCGCGTGCTGTGGCTAATGCCTGTGGCGCGAATCCGTTGCCCATTCTCATTCCGTGCCACCGTGTTGTTGCAAAACATGGTTTGGGTGGCTTTATGCAAGGCAAGCAAAATGGTTTGCTGATTAAGCAATGGCTACTAAAGCATGAAGGCGTTAATCTGGATGGGGTCTCTAAATGACTGAGTCAAGCTCGCCGGCTTTGGATTTGGCAGAGTTGGATGCTTTCATTGACCACTTATGGTTAGAAGATGGTTTGTCCAAAAACACGCTTGAAAGTTACCGTTTAGATTTAACCTCATTTGCGAACTGGCTGCCAGAGCAGGGTAAGCAATTGCTTACCGTAGATCAAGCGGACATCCAGCAATATCTAGCCGTTAAATTTGCACTAAGTAAGCCGCGCAGCATCAGTCGATTGATTGCCAGTTTGCGGCGCTTTTATCGGTTTTTAATGCGTGAAAATAAAATCAGCCTAGATCCAACCATACAAATTCAATCGCCAAAGCTACCTCGCAGCTTACCCAAAAGTTTGAATGAAGATGAAGTGGTTGCCTTGCTCAATGCGCCCAATCTCGATGACCCTATCGGGCTACGCGACCGTGCGATGTTGGAGTTGTTGTATGCCTGTGGTTTGCGTGTGTCTGAGTTGGTGGGCATTAAGTCTACAGAAGTTAGTGTTAGCGATGGCGTGGTGCGCGTGACAGGTAAGGGCAGTAAAACGCGTCTGGTGCCGATGGGTGAGGAAGCCTCCGATTGGATTTCACGTTATTTAAGCGGGGCAAGGGCGGCGATTTTGCAAAAGCAGCTAAGTAGTGCGCTTTTTGTGACTACCCGTGGTGATGGGATGACGCGCCAAGCCTTTTGGTATTTGATTAAGCGCTATGCTTTGCTGGCGGGTATCAATAAGCCTATGTCGCCACATGTGTTGCGCCACGCGTTTGCAACGCATTTGTTGAATCACGGGGCAGATTTAAGGGTGGTGCAGATGTTGTTGGGGCATGCGGATATTTCTACTACGCAGATTTATACGCATGTGGCTAGGGAGCGGTTGAAGAGGTTGCATAGTGTGCATCATCCGCGGGGGTAGTTATCCGTCGACATTGGTTTTGTTCCCTCGCCCTTTAAGGGGGAGGGCTAGGGTGAGGGTAAAGAGATTCAATCTCGTCTGTCATTTCGAGCTTTAGCGTGTGAATAATACGATTTTTCGCAAATATTCCACGGAGAAGACCTTTATGGTCTGGCATGGAATCCAGTGTCTTTTGAACCACGTCGGGGGTAGCCCGACAGCTAGTCACTTTCTTTTAACTGCCTGAAAAGAAAGTAACCAAAGAAAACGGCACCCCAACCCCACGGGCTACGCCTACCCTGCGCTACTCGACACAAAGGGCCGCAATCGGAAACTCGCCTAAAGGCTCAAACAGCCGCTTGCTGAAAACTCCCTTTATGTCTGCGTTGCTCTGCGTGGTGTAAGGGGTTATTTGGTGGCAGGTGTGATATCCCAATAATCATTCACAATTTTGTCGAGTATCTCATCTAAAGACTCCCAATGATAATCAGAATTTCTAACAACTAAATTGATTAAGTTAATTATTGGCTGCATGTTAGCTATCGTATCTTTTATTTCATCCCACTTTCAAATCAAGAGAGCTAATGTCGAAAAGTTTATATTTGCCATCTATTAAGCTTATGTCCGTGTGAGCAGCTACTTTATTTCGTATTTTTTCAAGTGACTGCAAGGATTTAGATGTGGAGAAAGAAGTCCAGAGTGCTAGTAGCTCATTATATTTTTCGTCAAAAATCACTTCACGTTCAAGCCGTTCATTTTCCTCCATAAGTCTTAATAGCTCAATAATTTCTGGCTCATGTTCTCCTATTGATGGCACAGTCCACTCTGAGTATTTCTTTTTTAATTTCCCTCGAAGAGTATTATTTTCAAGCTTAGATATAGTTTGGGAAATGCTCGGGCACCTGACATCTTTATCAAAACATAGATTGGCAATTGCTTGGCAACACGACAGGAAAAGTACATTCCGTATAATAATAAAACCACGATATTGCTTTTTAGAGCCTTTATTTTTAACTACATCTTTATCATGTAGCATAGGTCTTAGTATTGCGTATCTTTCACGCAGTGTAATAAATCCATCTAAAAGGTGCTCAGCGTGAGCCTCAAGTTTTTCGATATCAGAAGGCACTATAGTTACTTTTTAAATCTTTCAATAACTACACCCAACGCCTTCAATCCCGGCAATATTCCCGGTTTAGCCACTCTAATCTTCACGCTCAATGCGCCAAACTCCCCCAAAATCATCTGGCAAATATGCTCAGCCAAAGCCTCTACCAGTTGAAAGCTGTTTTCGGTGAGTGTTTCGCGTATGCGGCTGACGACTGCACCGTAGTCGATGGTGTCGACGATGGGGTCGCTTTTGCAGGCGTTGGTTAAGTCGTAGCCAATTTCAATGTCGAGGATGATGGTTTGCGGTACCATGCGTTCCCATGCGGGTACGCCGAGTTTGGTTTGTACTTTGACTTCGCTTAAAAAGATGGTGTCCATGCGAATGTGGCGCCTATATAGTTTAGAATTGGTTTTTAAAGAAGTTTAGTGTATCTCAAGAGGATAGAGCAAGATGAATGAGTTAGGTTTTATTCCCGTGACATTGATTCCTGTGGTTTGGATTGTGGCGGCTTATTTGCTGGGGTCGATTGCATTTGGGATTTTGGTGAGCAAGTTGTTTGGCTTGCCTGATCCGCGCACCGTGGGTTCTGGCAATCCTGGGGCAACCAATGTGCTGCGTAGTGGTAAAAAAATGGCTGCGGTTTTAACGTTGTTGGGTGATGCTTTTAAAGGCTGGTTCCCTGTATGGATTGCGCTTCAGTCAGGCATGACGATGTGGGTGGTGGGGGCGGTGGGTTTAGCTGTATTCTTTGGGCATTTGTACCCAATTTATTTCCGCTTCAAAGGCGGTAAAGGCGTGGCAACGGCATTGGGTGTGATGCTGGCTATTTCGCCGTGGCTGGGTCTAGCCGCGTTGGTGACTTGGGTTGTGGTTTTTGCGGTGTCGCGCTACTCATCACTCGGTGCGATTGTGGCTGCTGCTTTGGCGCCAGTGTATGCGTGGTACTTTTTCGGCAATGCGGATAATTTGGTGGGTGTTTCAGATTACGTGGTGACAGTTTTCGTGATGTCGGTGTTCTTGATTTGGCGTCACCGTAGCAATATTCAGAAATTACTGGCAGGCACTGAATCTGGATTCGGTAAAAAGAAATAGGGATTAATTGCTAAGTATTCAAGGGATTAATTGAGGTTGCGGATATAGCTCGCGATCTCAGTGAACCGCCGCTAATCAAGGTGCTTCTAGCTCAGCCAAATCCCATCTTGGCTTCACGCTAAAGCTGTAATTTTTTTCAGTGGTTCCGTGCATGGCTTTGAGTCGCATTGCGCCTGCAAAGGCAATCATTGCGCCATTGTCGGTGCAGAACTCTAGGCGTGGATAGCTGACAGTACATAACTTACGTTTTGTCGCCGCGTTCAATTTTTCGCGCAATTTAGAGTTGGCTCCAACTCCGCCTGAAACAATCAGGTTATCCAAGCCAGTTTCGCGCAATGCACTCATGCATTTGGTGGTTAACACTTCCGTCACCGCTTCTTGAAACTCGTAGGCGATATCAGCTCTCGTGCTTTCATCTAAAGGTTGATGTTGGTTGGCTAGGGTTAACACCGATGTTTTTAAGCCGCTAAAGCTGAAATTCAAATCGCCGCTATTGAGCAGTGGCCTTGGTAATTTAAAGCGGGGCTTGCCGCTTGTTGCGAGCTTCGCTAATGCTGGGCCACCCGGATAACCTAATCCGAGTAATTTAGCGGTTTTATCAAAGGCTTCACCAGCTGCATCATCTAATGTGTCACCTAATAAGGTGTATTTTCCGATGCCATCTACGCGCATCAATTGGCTATGCCCACCTGATACAAGTAAAGCCACAAATGGAAAGGCTGGTGGGTTCTTTTCTAGCAGTGGCGCAAGTAAATGACCTTCAAGATGGTGTACGCTGATGGTGGGAACATCTAAGCTAAAGGCGAGTGACTCAGCAAAGCTGGTGCCGACCAATAACGCCCCAGACAAGCCTGGGCCTTGTGTGTAAGCAATTGCATCAATATCTTGCAGTGTTTTGTTTGCTTCTTGAAGTGCTAGCTCGGTAAGTGGTAATACGCGACGAATATGGTCGCGTGAGGCAAGCTCTGGCACCACGCCGCCGTATTCAGCATGCATTTCAACTTGTGAGTGGAGTGCGTGTGAGAGTAGTCCGTGTTCAGTGTCATATAATGCGATACCTGTTTCGTCACATGAAGATTCAACGCCTAATACCAACATTTATTTAATATCCATTTCTATCTAACGAGTGTGCTGAGTGACTAAATGTGGGCAATATTTTGTGCTGTAACATTTAATTTTTATCTAATTACGATACTAATGTACAAAAGTAATTGAACAAAAACAATTATACGATTAAAATAGTGGACTTTTCTCAAGTTTATAAACCAATTGTGTCTTTTGGCTTGAGCATTATTACCGATAAGAGAGAACGAATGTCTAGTGTACGTGTAAAAGAGAATGAGCCGTTTGACGTTGCTCTTCGCCGCTTTAAGCGCTTAATTGAAAAAACTGGTCTATTGAATGATCTTCGCGCTCGCGAGTTCTACGAGAAGCCAACTTGGGAACGTAAACGTAAAGCTGCCGCTGCAGTTAAGCGTCAATATCGTCGCTTGCTTAAGCAAACGCTTCCAGCAAAACTTTACTAAGCTATTTTCATGTCATTAAAAGCTCAGATTTCTGAGGACATGAAAGTTGCTATGCGCGCAAAAGATAGTCAGCGTTTAGGGACTATTCGATTGTTGCAGGCAGCTATTAAGCAACGTGAAGTGGATGAGCGTATTGAATTAGATGATAGCAATGTAATCGCTGTTATTGAGAAAATGCTAAAACAACGTCGTGATTCAATCGCAGCGTATGAATCTGCAAATCGAAATGACCTCGCAGATGTAGAAAAGTTTGAAGTGACGGTGCTGCAAACTTATCTTCCGCAACAACTGACTGAAGATGAAATTAAAGACATCTTGGAAAAAGTCGTTGTAGATACAGCTGCTGCAGGCATTAAAGATATGAGCAAAGTGATGGCGGCTATTAAGCCATTAGTTGCAGGGCGCGCAGATATGGGAAAAATATCTGGATTGATTAAAACGCGTTTAGCATGAGTGCTTAATCACTTATAGAGATCAATAAAAAAGGAGCTTATGCTCCTTTTTTATTCTTTGGATTAAGCTGAAAGTGGTCGCTAAATTTTCGATGAGCTTATTTTAAGTGTGGATAAATTTTGATACCTGAAAGTTTTATTCATGAGCTGCTAAATCGAGTTGATGTCGTCGACGTCATTGATAAATCTGTGCCATTAAAAAAGGCTGGTGCGAACTATTCTGCTTGCTGTCCTTTTCACAATGAAAAATCCCCTAGTTTTACCGTAAGTCCAACCAAACAGTTTTATCATTGCTTTGGTTGCGGAGCGCATGGCACTGCCATTGGTTTTGTCATGGAATATCAAGGCTTGAGCTTTGTTGAAGCGATACATGACTTGGCGAGAATGGCGGGTATGTCTGTGCCGCAAGAGGCGCATGATGCAGATAAGCCTGCGCCAAAAGTGGTGGTGGGTTTGCAGGAGTCGCTGCAGCAAGCCGCTAATTACTATAAGGCCGAGTTGAAAAAGTCACCGCGCGCAATTGATTACCTTAAATCTCGTGGTTTAAGTGGCCAAGTGGCGGCCAAATTTCAGATCGGTTATGCGCCAGCTGGTTGGCAAAACTTACAAAGTGTTTTTCCGCAGTATGAAAATGAAGCTTTGAGCGTTGCAGGTTTGGTTGTGGAGAATGATCAAGGTCGTCGTTATGACCGATTCCGCGATCGCATCATGTTCCCGATTCATGATCAAAAAGGTCAGGTGATTGGTTTTGGTGGGCGTGTGATTAATCCTGAAGATACGCCAAAGTATTACAACTCTCCAGAAACACCGCTGTTTCAAAAAGGACATGAGCTTTATGGTTTGTTTTTAGCGCGACGTGCGATTCGCGATGCAGGGCGCGTTTTGGTGGTTGAAGGCTATATGGATGTAGTGGCTTTGGCGCAATATGGCATTGACTATGCTGTTGCTGCATTAGGTACGGCTACTACACCGTATCACATTACCAAGCTGATGCGCCAAACCGAAGAAATTGTATTCTGTTTTGATGGTGATAATGCTGGACGAACAGCTGCTTGGCGTGCGGTAATGAATGCATTGTCTGCCTTGACTGATGGCCTGAAGCTCTCGTTCTTATTCTTGCCTAGCGAGCATGATCCGGATTCCTATGTGCGTGAATTTGGTAAGGAGAAATTTGAGGCGGAAATTAAAGTGGCGATGCCGCTTTCGCAATACATCTTAAAGCATTTGAGTGAAAATAATTCGCTACAAAGTCAGGAAGACAGAGTGCGCTTTCTGAATGAGGCTGAGCCTATTATGCAGCAAATTAACGCGCCACGCAGTGCGATGTTCTTGCGTAAAAAGGTGGCAGAACTGGCGCAGTTATCTATAGAGGAGATGCAGAGTTTACTTAAACTGCCCAACTTAAATAAAGCACCTGTGCAGGCTAGGCCTAAAATTACACGCACGCCTCAGTCATTGCAAAAACGTTTTTGCTTGCTATTGCTGATGCAGCCAGCGCTTGCTAGTCAGGATGATTTGGAGATGGTGAACAGTCATGGCGGCGATATTCAGGTGGATGAGGAGATATTGTTGTGCAAGACTATTGAAACTTGTCTAAGTCACCCACATTCTAAGCCTGTAGTGATTCTGCGTGAGCTTGAGCAGCAGGTGACAGAAATACTGTTCAGAGAATTAGAGCGTGAGTTGAGTGTCTTAGATGAGACGTTGGATTTATCGCAAGAGCTTGTGGGTGCGCGCCAGCAGTTGCAGCAGGTATATGTGCAAAAAAAAGAAGGTATGCTGCTGGAGCGGATTCGCGATAAACCATTAAGTACATTGACCGAAGATGAGCGAACTTTGCTTAAAAGCTTGGGCAATAAAGCCGGGCAAAAGAAGGCTTAATTCTGGTATAATAAAAGGTTACAGAAATTAATTAACTGTGCTTTAAAGTCGTATTTTAAGCATGGTAATTGCATAAATTTAGAGGTAAGTCATGGCAAGACCAAAGAAAAGCGATCAGTTAGCAGAAAAAAAGAGTATGGAATTTGTGAGCACAGAGCTTACAGAGGTTAGTGCTGAAGAGCGCCGTACGCGCCTGAAAACGCTGATTGTGTTGGGTAAGGAGCGTGGCTATCTAACTTATGCGGAAATCAACGACCATTTGCCGGATGATGTGCAAGGGTCAGAGCAAATCGATGGCATTATCGGCATGATTAATGACATGGGCATTCAGGTATACGAAGAGGCGCCTGATGCTGAGGTGTTGTTAATGTCAGATGCGCCTGCTGCAGTGACAGATGAAGACGCTGTAGAAGAAGCAGAGCAGGCGCTAGCAACGGTAGACTCGGACTTTGGTCGTACAACCGACCCTGTGCGTATGTATATGCGTGAGATGGGTACGGTTGATTTGCTTACGCGTGAAAGTGAAATTGAAATTGCACGCCGTATTGAAGATGGCCTGAAACACATGGTGCAGGCTATTGCCGCATGTCCAACCACCATTGCAGCATTATTGGAAATGGTAGATAAGGTTGAGAAAGATGAGCTGAGTGTTGATGACTTGGTTGATGGCTTAATCGATGCTGATATTGGTTTGGATGATGCGATGGCATCAGAGTCTTCTGAAGAAGATGATGATGAAGTCGACGAAGATGATGATGATGGTGATGAGGATGGTGCTAAAGCTGCAGCTATTTCAGCAGAAGCCTTGGCTAAACTTAAAGAAGAGTTGCTGAAACGTTTTGCTGTGGTGCGCGCAGCACATCAGAAGATGACGGTGATTTTGCCTGTGAAAGGTTCTCAGGATACTGAGTATCAATCTTTATTATCAGAAATTTTAGTTGAGCTGACTGCCTTCCGTTTTTCACCTAAGCAAGTAGAGGGTCTGTGTGATCAGGTACGTACTTTAGTGGAGTCTGTGCGTGGGCATGAACGTAAGGTTCTAGATTTCTGTGTAGAGAAATCTGGCATGCCGCGTTTACATTTTATTAAATCATTCCCTGGTAATGAAAGTAATTTGAATTGGCTTGCTGAAGAGCTTAAAGCTACGGATAAACCATACATAGAGAAACTAATACGCTACAACCATTCTATTTTGGATCAACAACAACGTTTGATCAATTTAGAAACGAATGTTGGCATCTCGATCAAAGAGCTTAAAGAAATCAATAAGCAGATGACGACAGGCGAGGCGCGTGCGCGTCGTGCTAAGCGCGAGATGATTGAGGCTAACTTACGTTTGGTAATTTCAATTGCTAAGAAATATACCAATCGTGGTTTACAGTTCTTGGATCTAATTCAAGAAGGTAATATTGGTTTGATGAAAGCTGTTGATAAGTTTGAGTATCGTCGTGGATTCAAGTTCTCAACCTATGCTACATGGTGGATTCGTCAGGCGATTACAAGGTCAATTGCTGATCAAGCCCGTACTATTCGCATCCCTGTACATATGATTGAGACGATTAACAAAATGAATCGTATCAGTCGTCAAATTCTGCAAGAAACTGGTGTAGAGCCAGACCCAGCATTGTTGGCAGAAAAAATGGAAATGCCTGAGGATAAGATTCGTAAAATCTTGAAAATCAGTAAAGAGCCAATTTCGATGGAAACACCGATTGGCGATGATGAAGATTCACATTTAGGTGACTTTATTGAAGATAGCTCAACTTTAGCGCCCGTAGATGCTGCTGTATATGCTAGCTTGCGTGACGCTACCAGTGAAGTGCTTGAATCACTAACACCACGCGAAGCGAAAGTATTGCGTATGCGCTTTGGTATTGAAATGAATACTGACCACACGCTAGAAGAAGTGGGTAAACAGTTTGATGTTACTCGTGAGCGTATTCGTCAAATAGAAGCAAAAGCATTGCGTAAATTGCGCCACCCAACGCGTTCAGAAAGATTAAGAAGCTTCTTAGAAACGGGGCAAGACTAAGCTATTTTAGTTTAAAATACTGAACTTGAAAGTTTAGGCCCCCTAGCTCATGCTTGGTTAGAGCAGCGGACTCATAATCCGTTGGTACTGTGTTCGACTCACAGGGGGGCCACCAATAAAGATAAGGGCTGCAGGGATGTAGCCCTTTTTCTTTTGTAGAGTGGGGTTACATGGGGGTTACGTTTCCTTGAGGGTAACTTCTGTTTTTCGATGACTACCTTTTTCAGAGCTGGTAATTGTTAAGTCAGTACTGGCGAAGTGTCTTTTCATTTCAATTAAAATCCAATTCAGAAATCCGAATGAATTCGACTTCTATCGACCATAAATAAAACTTGCTTAGTACCACCATACACACGGATCTATAATCACTTAGATCTATATGATAAGTGTTTTTGCTTTCGCTTAAGTCTGTATGTTGCAGACCATCCAGTTTCTTGGTTTATTGCAAAGATTTAACTCTAAAACAAAATAATTGGATTGATATGTGATTTATTGAATTTAGGATATATATGTTATTTAGTTAATGGGTTAGTGTTATCTGCTAATGTCTACTAAATTATATTTTATTGTCTATTGAAATCAAATAATTAACTGATGATGTAAAAATATATTCATTACTCATTATTGATATGAACAATCAATCTGGAGAAATGAAATGCACAATATCAGCATAAGCACTGATTTAACTATAGATCAAATGTATGACAGGATGTACCTTGATTCATCTTACATGCAGGACATGGTTTTTCTCTATGATTCAGATCCATCTGGTAAAACACAAGCTCAGATGGATGCAACTAATCAGCAAGTTCAAAATGAACTCAGGATGTTAGAGGTTGATAATGCATATAGAGATTTTTTGAGTAACCTGAAAGACATTGAAAAGTTTATCACTCAGGTTGTTGCTAGCGATCAGTATGGCTTTGTGTTAACTGAGAATAAATACCATAAATTAAATCTCAAAAAAGTGTCACCACTAGGTGATTATTTTCACATGGTGTTTAAGTTTACTCAGCATTCTGAATATTCAATTAATTTTAAATACAATGCCTACGTACAATTATTCTTCGATTGTTGGTTAAAGCTTAATTTAGGCTGGGTGGTATTTAATAATCCAAGTGATTTAGTTTTGGTGCAAGATAAAGATAAATTTGAATTATTTGATTTTGTGCAGGGAATGAAACAGTTTGAGTTGTTTAACTCTTTTATAGATTCTATACGTATAGAATCAAAGACAGTTGAGTTCAAAAGTAAGATTAGCAGGACAAAGGAACAATCATACAAAAGATACCGTCGAGCTAAATTGTATATCAATGCACTATTCAATAATCGTTCTACACGAATGCTTGTACTACGTCTTGATTTCGCATATCAAGAGAAAATAGCGAAGAGCACCTCTGTTACTCAAGCAAAAAAAGATTTGAATCATTTTTTTAACAACAAAAGAGGTAATCGAACGTTGTTTAATGGATGGCTTGGATATATTCGCAAAATGGAATGGTCTCCTCAGAAGGGTATTCATTTTCATATGGTTATATTTTTCCATGGCTCTTTAAGAGAGAAAGGTAATTATTTGGCACAATCACTAGGAGAGTATTGGACAAAAATAACTGGAAATCGTGGTATTTATTGGAACTGTAATAACAGCAAACACAAATATAAACGATATGGGATAGGAATGATCGAGATTGATGATGTTTCGAAACGAAAAATCCTACTTGATGATGTTGTTAATTACTTGACTAAAACTGAGCAGCAACTTCGCTCTCATGTTTTAGAGGCTGAAAACGATAGACTGTTTGTAATGGGTGTGATGCCTCGTGAAAGAATTAGTCAGGTAGGAAGGCCTCGTAGGTGTGTAATTACTATGGCAGCTTAAACATCTATGCGCCTATGTTAGAATACTAATCAACGTTACTAGACGTTTTTAGAAAAGCCCCCTTATGCACACCACCCCAATCATTCAATATCTCAAGAAGCATGGTCAAAAGCTTGATTGGGAGATTGCAAAAGACATTGGTATATCCCTTTCACAAGTTCATACTACTATTTCAGCGCTGGAACTTACCAAAGCGGTCTCTAGCTGTAATGTAATCAACTTTGAAAGTGGTGTTGCTGTTGAAGGGTTGCTGTGCAGGATTTCTGGTTATATTCCACCGGCAGCACCTGGTAGGAAGGCCACACCACAATCGATAGTCGCTGAATAAGCCATATTTATTTTGGGGTGTGGTGGCTGTGATTTAAGGCTATTGTTGGCATCAATTTTATAAATAAATAGACTTCAGAAGTAGATGACCATTTACTTATTCATTTCTTTCAGGTCGTTGGCCTTGGAAACAAAGCTTTCCAGTTAGGTAAACCAGGTTTTGTTTTATATAAAATTGGCAATGAATTATTAGGGCATGTGTCTGGCATAACTAAGAGCAATCCCTGCCCGTTATACCCCAAAGGATCTTTATATAGCCCAGTTCCAAGACGAGTACATAGTGCTTTAGCTCGATCTCGTTCTTCAGATGTACTCCATGGACCAATCTCATATGCGGGAAACGCGTAACTAACAGGACTAACATATTCACAAACATGAAGAGTCATAGGCAAGAATTTAGTTGATTTTATAGAGGAGACAATTTTTCTCTCACCATCCTCAGTAGAAATTATAATTATTCCTACAATTGGAATAGATAGGTTTGTTAATAATGCCCCACATTTTTCACCCAACTCTACGGCTCCTTCGGATAAAGTTTTGCCCGAGCCAACAACGTCATCTACAACTAATATAACTTTAGGTTTTACAAAGTTTTCATCAGAATTTCTCAGTCGACGTTCTACGGTTGCTTGATCCACAATACATTCCGTTGATATGGAATTTACTTTAGCGTACATCCGAGCATATTGCAAACCACTCTTCCCAGGCCCAGAAAGATAAGTAATCCAGATATCACGTCTTTTATCAGTTCTCTTTTCTATGGGCGAAACTCCGACAATTGGCCTTACGACTTTAGTATGGGCAGACTCCAGTTTATGTTCGATTTCAGGTACGGACATAAATCGGACATTCTTTAAAAGTTTAAACAATAATCTTTGATCCTGAAAACTTGTAACTTGATCTAGCCAAGCTCGTACAGCTTCTGAACCGACATGTTGTGATCTATATAGTGGCCATAACTCTGCTAATGCCTGAATCTCACCTGCTGATACATAGGCAGCATCTTCAGCATGTTGTAATTCAACCTCTAAATCATCTGCAAGAGTACTTGCGATTAAACAAGTAACTCCTATCTCTATAAGCCATTTTTCAAATAAAGGCACACTACAATACAACTCCCCCTTTTTATCACGAAGAATGTCTCTTCTTAAGAAATCTTCCAGTATAGGTGCACCTTCATGCTCCTGCAGTCTTACAACCCCTAAATTTTTGAATAAAGCACTGGTTGATCGATCATTATTGCGAAGGGTTCGACCAACTGCGACAAGCATTCTCAGTCGCTTTAATTCTGTAACTTCGGCTTGTTCGCGTTCAGCATTTATTCCGTCTTTCCACATATGGGCGAAAGAATTAGTATCCAACTCTGAAACAAGAACATTTAGCGCATGACGAACATCCGAGGCAATAATTTCTGTATCACGCTCTTTGACTGATATTGCAACAATTTTTGAGCAAAGAAGATTGGTGTAATAAGGATGTCCATTAGTAAGATTGAATAGTTCATTTATAGCGGCATCATCCCAATTTAGTAAACCGACAACTGGCTTTTTAACAAGTTGACAGTACTCTTCCCATTCAGTACTTCGTGAAAAATAATCAAGAGGCTCTCGCACGAATTTATTTAACTGATCCCCCTGAGCACCAATTATGAAAGGCATTTTCTCTCCGCCTACTAGAATAAATGCTAAATTACTTCTTGAAGCTAATGTTCTTAAGTTAGCAAAAAATGTTTCTGCAAGAGCACCTAATCTATACATCTCTGGGTGAATTTCATCGAATTCATCGAGAACGATAACAAACCTTTTGGATGGTGATTGGGATGCCAATAACTTAGCAACTACATTAAGTTGGGATAATGATCCAAGAAAGTCAGGTGATTGAATTTGTGAGCCTGGTTCAAGATACTGTTGCATAAAGTTAAATATGTTATCACCTAGTGATTTAACAGTGATTTCAGGTGATGATGCACAATACTCACCGTACTCTAAATAAAGGTAGTGAAAGTCATTCAATTGAGACATTTCATTTGCATATTCGAGGGCGGCATGTGCAAGTGATGTTTTGCCTATTCGCTTTTGCCCAGTAATATAAGTTGAGGACATCGGCTTTTTAAGAAGTCTATTACCAATAGACTTGACTTTTGCAACCCTTCCTACAAATGTATCACCTTCAGCCACCTCAAGACTATAAGGCTCAAGTTCCTCTAATTTAGACCAATCTACAGTAGAATCTTGTCCATCAATTTCAACATCAAAAATGTAACTGGCGACACTCCCAAAAAGCTGCCTCCATTCGAGTTGAATTGTCATGCGGACTTGTTTAGCACTTTGCACAATACATACAGGAATTAATAATGCAAAGTCACCAGGAGGAATATCACCTAATCTCTGCTCAGGGTTCTCTAATAATAGTGCTTGATTTTTTTCACCACAATCAATTTCCGCCACAACATCTACTGCAATACCAGGACCTAAGTTAATCATGGGGATCTTGAAAGTTACATAACGGTTAGGCTCGTGAAGCGGATATCGTTTTTCAGCAGCTTTAATGGATTTCCGCGCAGTTACAAGTTCACAATGAAATCTATCTGCTGCAGAATCTTGTAAGGCTAGCATTGCTATTTGCACTGAGGAGATAAAGGGCTTAATTATAGATTGTGTAAAAAATGAAAATGATTCATTGCAAACAGCATCAATTTCGGCAACGTCTTCAGCTAATTGATCAAAAAAGATCTTAAAGCGCGCATCATTACAGGTTATAAGTCTCTCAATCTGATCCATTATTGATGTTGACGCGCGTTTAAAAATGACCACCTGTGCGCGTTGAATTTTGACCAGGCGCTTATTAGGTGTAGATTACTACACCGCTGTGGATAAGTCGACCAAACTGACTAGGTCTTAATC
>DAIDAH010000060.1 GCA_027310735.1 Methylotenera sp.
GTAGTAACACCCTCTGCAGCTTCTATTGAAACAGTGAAATTCGTTCCCATTTTAGTGCCATTCTTAGTGACCATCGGCTCAAGGTTCAACTGTTTACCGCGCGCTTCAGTCAGTGTGAGACAAATCAGTCCGCGACCATGTTTTGCCATAAAGTTGATATCTGCCGGGGTCACAAACTCTGCGGCCATGACCAAATCGCCTTCATTTTCGCGGTCTTCATCATCAAGCAACACGACCATTCGACCCTGACGCATCTCCTCAACAATATCAACTGTCGGACTAATCACTATTGGCGTGATAGGAAATGAACCACGTGCTTGGACTGCCTTTGGCTGTTCTAAACATTTAAAGCTAACAATATTATTCATGATTTCTCACTTGAGATACTGGCATAGGCCGAATGGTTATGGATGGATTCAAAGTTCTCACACTCCACAATGAAGCTTTTTACACGTGATTCATTATTAAAAGCTGTGGCGATATCGCGCACCATGTCTTCAACGAACTTTGGGTTATCGTAAGCACGCTCAGTCACGTACTTTTCATCTGGTCGCTTAAGAAGACCATACAGCTCTGACGAAGCTTGCGCTTCCACCATAGTGATAATGTCTTCTACCCACATAAATTGCTTGAGTTCGATAGTGACAGTCACATGTGAGCGCTGATTGTGTGCACCATAAGCAGATATTTTCTTTGAGCATGGGCAAAGACTAGTCACAGGAATCAGAACTTTCACTTTAACCTCAGGTTTACCATTTGCTATCTCACCAATAAGGGTGACTTCATAATCGAGCAAACTCTTCACACCTGAAACTGGCGCAGATTTATTGATAAAATACGGAAAGGTCATATCTACATAACCGGTCTGTGCCTCTAACTGAATAGCTACTTCTTGCAGAATAGTCTGAAAACTCTCAACTGAGATTTCACGCTCGTTCGCATTAAGAATCTCTACAAAGCGGGACATGTGCGTCCCTTTAAGATGTTGTGGCAAATGCACATACATATTGAATATTGCAATCGTGTGCTGTACACCTTCGGCTTTGTCTTTCACCCTGACAGGATGACGTATTGCTTTAATACCAACCTTATTAATAGCCAACTGGCGAACATCAGCTAAATTTTGTACATCTTCGATTGAAAAGTCTATGGGTAGATTCATGCTATTTAACTTTCTTAGAAAATTTCACCTGTTGCTAGAATAAAGTTGCAAATCAACTGACGCTATATTGAAAACGATTTATAACGATTCATCACCGCATAAACTAAAGTACTGCCTAAAAAGAAGGAGGTAAGTGCAAATGTTGTTCATGCACCCGCTTACTACTTACCTCCTTTAAAGTTGCTACTCAACGTAAGGTTAGGAGATGACAAACTTGTCAAACTTACGTAATACATTCTCACGCTTACTTAACAACAACTCAATTATCATAAAGGACTACTCCGTTTAGATTAGCAACGCGCATATGTAGCCGCCTTTTAATTATCACAATCCATTGCGTTTAAAAAACTCCTTACGGTATTTCGCCCAATAATAAGCATCCAGTATTGAGATTGCATAGATGAAAATTCCACCAGCTAACTTACCCACCATAGAAATGTTCGGTTGCGCTAGATTAAAGGTAATGAGCCCAAGAATGATCATAAAACATGCCATAAAGAAACCGCGTTTCGGAGCATTGTTGATGACTTGCCCCATTCCTGGCAGCAGGATAGCAATGAGTAAAACCCATTTCGGCGCCATTGGCTCTTGTATAACTTTGATACTGTCGGCTGTCATAATTTACCTTTTCAACTGTTTCATAGAACTGCTGTAATTTCCGGATTTTCCACTGCTCGCCTAATCACTATCGCTTGCCTAAGAAGTGCTTCCACGATGTTTTTACTGATAGGCGTTTCTTCATATACAGCATTGCGCATAATCAGGTATTCGCCGCGCTCAGCCTGTTTAGCCATATATGTCAGCCTTACCATACCCGGTGTCACAAGCAGTTCTTTCATATTTAAATCTTTAAATAATGCGGGTATATATGGTGACAACAATGCTAAGTCAATCGCTTGTTGCTGATATTTAATAATGGCATGCTGAGGCCAGCTTGAGGGTATTGTAAGATTGCCATCCCATTGCCAGGATGGGCTATAAAACTCGTTATTAGCAGGCCTAACGATCATATCTAACGTGCCATGACTAGGTTTATTGGCAGTCACTTTGATTAGCAACCATAGCGGAGGCAGCTTGCGCCAACCTAAAGTATCTTCAACAACACTGAGTGCAACTTGATAGCCCGCATATTCACCTTGCAGTATAGGTAAATTAGCCTGATCTTGACTGACCAGCGGCTTTTGAAATAAAGACAAACATTCGTCAAACACATGACTGCGTGCTTGCGTTTTATAACTAACATCATGCTGGTATTTTCGATAAGTTAACACCACCATCATTACTAGCAAAATCAATACGGCTATATTCATATTAACCCTTAGTGGGCAACAGTCTTATAACCGTTGCCCTCTGTTCTAAAAACTCGACATCACAAGGTTAATAGCCCTTTGGTCGTGGCCAAGGCATGGTGAATTGATCCGCACGCTTTACGTATTTGTAACGACGTAAAACAAACCAGATCGAGGAAAAAATATAGAAAGCCATGATAGATAATAGCGAAGCACCGTAACCTAAAAATGTAGCAAAATACGTAGCGCAACATAAAGTTAATAATGTAATAGCCGGTATCGGATGAAATGGATGAATATAACCGCGATGGATACTACCTAATGGCCACATTTTTCTGAACTTGATCATATTAAAGGTCATAAATGTGTAGCCAAGCAAGCCAGACAAAATAGAGAACGTAATAACCTGATCCAATAATCCAGTAAATGCAAACGATACGGCAATAGGCACTAAAAACAGCACTGAACGGTAGGGTGTACGATACTTAGGATGGATTGCCCCAAAAAACACAGGCATATAACGATCACGTGCAAGTGAAAACCAAGCGCGCGATGCATCATTGATACAACCATTGGCTGAAGCAATCGCAGCAAATGCAGTTGCAATAAACAACATCAATTGCAGTTGGCTACTGCCAAGCAGCGTTGCAGCATCATACATAGGGGTCACGGCTTGACCTAGATATTGCCAAGGCATTAACCCTGTTGCAACAAACCATGAAATAGTCGCAGCCACCAGCAATGTCATCATGCCACCCATAGTACCAAGTGGAATTGACCTACCAGCAGAACGCACTTCCTCTGCTGCTTGACAGGTACCTTCAATACCAAGGTAATACCACATCCCAAACTGTAGCGCAGCAACCACGCCAATCCAGCCATAAGGCAAATCTGTGAGTAGTGCTTGATGTTGTAACACTACGCCTTGATGTAATGGATCAACTGCAAAGAACAATATAATCAGTGAGGAGAATGCAAGGAAAGTGATCACTAAATTAAGGGTAAGTGTTGCAAATACGCCGCGATAATTGAGCCAAGCTAAAAAAGCTACCGTCAATACAACAAAAGGCTTGGTATCTAAATTAGCGTACCCCATGACTTCTGCACCTGACTTCATCAAATCACCAACGACCAACGCATCAGCTGCACACAACATGGTATAGGCCATGACTAGATACAACCCTACATTAAAGGCCATTAAGGGGCCTATAATGTGTTTTGCTTGCGTATACTGTCCACCCGCTGCAGCTACTGTAGATGTCACTTCAGAGTCAATCATAGCCACGCAAGTGTACAGCAAACCAATGACCCAACAAGCGATAAGTGAGGCATAAGCCCCCCCCTTACCCACGGTAAAGTTCCAACCCATGAACTCACCTACCAATACAATACCTACGCCCAGTGCCCATATGTGAAAAGGGTTGAGTACTTTAAGCATTGCGATTGGCTTGTTGCTACTGCCCATTATCTTTTCACCAGCCATTATTCGTTCCCCTCTTCAAGATGAATGCCGTGCACAACATCATCTTCAGCGCCTTCACGTGAACTCATTAAATACTCTTCGTTATATTGCGAAGAAATCATAAATGCATCGACTAACATCCAAACCAGCATAGCGGCCGATAGGCTCCATGCGACGTACACCAAAATATCCCAAAAGACCATGATGTCTCTCCCTTAAATGAGCAACTATTTATTATCGAATTTTTCTCTTATTACTTCGCGATACTCTTGATCTGACACCTTTAACATAAACCAAAAATAGCCGCCGACCACAGCGATGGTGATAAGCAACATAATTGGATCGATTGTGTAATCAAAACGACTATTAATTAACGTTGCGGCTTTCTCTGGGTCATAACCTAACTTTACCCACTGTGCCTGCTGCACTGCATTTTGACCTAAAGATTCCCAGCTTGCTTTCACTGCTGCGGCAGCAACAGTAGCGGCATCTTCCGCTTTAGCTGCGGCTTTAAAAAGTAACGGCACCATTAAGCTGACATATACCAATACCAGTACTAATATAGTGTCGAATATCTGGCCAAACATGCCTTGATTGGGCGGGGTATAGTTTTTCATACTGTTCTCCTAACGATTAAGTTTAGCTGCACGATTAGCGTCAAAATGTTTGATATCTAGTCCGTAGATGAAATCCTTATCCTCTTTAAAATGCTTAGTCATCGCAGTGACTGACGCAGTATTAAAAATCACTAGAATTAGACTTGCAACGCAAAGGACAAGGCGTATATTTTGATCCTGCACGATACCGAGTATGGCAATTAGCACAAATGACACCACAGCCCAAAGCAGAGCTACATCCACCCAAGCCATTAAGCAATCACGCAGGTACATCTCATGCATTCTTTTCTTAAGATCATTACTCATTACATTCTCCCCATCTATTTCAACATTAGAAAACAAGATTTTTGATTTAAATAGTCAGTCAAACGGTGGACACAAGAGATAACGAATAGGCCGCGACACACACTTGTGTCTTGCCATAAGAAATTTTGAACGACGATGTGAGGCGTAAGCCGTGAGAAAAAACTTGCTCACATAAAAAGTGAGGGTACGCACATACAATCCGAATGATTTAATTACTTTATTCCGGTAGCTGGAGGAGGAACCCGCATTCAAGTAGAATAAATCATTCATTGCACGTACCCTCATAAAAACTCGGCACACAGAGTGCCGAGGAAGGTAAAGCGTTTAGATAAAAGTTAGAACTTACTTACTCCTGGAATCCAGCTAGTACCAGCAAGTGGCACTTGAGCCATTGCTGAAGCTTCTATCGTTAATGCAACTAGATCTTCTGGCTCAAGGTTATGCAAATGCGACTTACCACATGCACGTGCAACCACTTGTGCTTCCATCGTCATCACAGCAATATAATTAGCCAAACGATGACCGGCTTTGATAGGGTCAACACGTTTCATTAACTCAGGATCTTGCGTAGTAATACCTGCAGGATCCTTGCCTTCATGCCAATCATCGTAAGCGCCTGCAGTAGTACCTAGTTTTTGGTACTCATCTTCAAGATGTGGATCGTTGTCGCCAAGCGCGATTAAAGCCGCTGTACCAATTGCCACAGCATCTGCACCTAAAGCTATCGCTTTAGCCACGTCGGCACCATTACGAATACCGCCAGAAACAATCAACTGAACACTGTCTTTACCATTACGATAAACACCCAAATCTTGCAAAGCTTTTACTGCGGGACGAATAGCGGCCAAAATTGGTATACCAACATGCTCAATAAATACTTCCTGAGTAGCCGCAGTACCACCTTGCATACCATCTAGCACAATCACATCAGCACCAGCCTTCACTGCAAGCGCAACGTCGAAGTACGGACGAGTGGCGCCAATTTTCACGTAAATTGGTTTTTCCCAATCTGTGATTTCACGTAGTTCTGCAATCTTGATTTCAAGATCATCTGGACCTGTCCAGTCAGGATGACGGCATGAAGAACGTTGGTCGATGCCTTCTGGTAAGCAACGCATTTTAGCGACACGTGCAGTAATTTTTTGACCTAACAACATACCACCGCCACCAGGTTTAGCGCCTTGACCAATCACCAGTTCAATAGCATCGGCTTTCCGTAGGTCATCTGGATTCATACCGTAACGTGAAGGTAGGTATTGGTAAACTAGCGTTGTTGAATGACCACGCTCTTCTTGTGTCATACCACCATCACCAGTAGTTGTACTTGTACCGGCTGCAGTCGCACCACGACCTAGTGACTCTTTTGCCGGGCCTGACAATGAACCGAAACTCATCCCAGCAATAGTGACTGGCGTTTTTAAATGAATTGGTTTTTTAGCGTGCCTTGTACCCAAAACCACATCAGTACCGCATTTTTCACGGTAACCTTCTAGTGGATAACGGCTAACTGATGCACCTAAGAACAGCAAATCATCAAAGTGTGGCAATTTACGTTTTGAACCTGCACCACGAATATCATAGATACCAGTTGCGGCAGCACGTCTGATTTCAGAGTTAGTATATTCATCAAACGTCGCAGAATAACGCGGTTTCGTTTGAGGAGTTTTATGATTGTTGTCGCTCATTTTAGTATGCTCCTGCATTATCGACATGGAAGTGGTACAAGGTACGAGCAGAGCCATACTGCTTAAAGCTGTCTGGACTAACATCTGCATGACCTGATTTTTTCAACAAATCAGCTAGAATTTGTTTATCTTCAGCATTCATTGTTTTTTCTTCGCAATCTGCGCCTAGGCTCTTCACCGTACCGCGAACAAACAACTTAGCTTCATAGATTGAGTCGCCTAGACCTTCGCCTGCATCACCCAAAATGACAAAGTTACCTGCTTGCGCCATAAAGGCTGAAAAGCTACCCACAGAACCACCAACTACAATGTCAGCACCCTTTAAAGCAATACCGCAACGTAAGCCGGCATCGCCATCAATAATTAATAAGCCGCCATTTGCAGTTGCACCAGCAGCATTCGATGCGAAACCTTTAACATGAACAACGCCTGACATCATATTCTCGGCAACACCACTACCTGCACTACCTTCAATGGTCACTTTAGCAACTTGATTCATACCAGCAGCATAGTAGCCAGCATGCCCTTTAATCGTCACATCCACATCGGCTTTTAATCCTACAGCTACGTTATGCGCGCCATTTGGATTCTCAATGACAATTTTTTTCCCATTCAAACTACCAGCATCACCATGAAGGAATTGATTCACTTCACGTAACGGTTTGGTATCCAAGTCAAATTTTAGAGTTTCCATACATACATCTCCTTAGGTGAAGGTTCAAACACCTTCGCGTTTTTAATATCTGGCAAATGGGCTAATGAACGGAACTCAGAAGCAATTGCAACATAGTCATCATGCTCAGCAATGATCGCTGGTTTGCAACCATATGGATCGCGCACCAGAGCAAGCTCTGTACTTGTACCCATTAATAATGTGTAAAAGCCATCAAGCTCTTCAAAGCCATGATTTAATGCTGTTTTAAGATCATCACCTTCGCGCATACGCCATTGCAGGAAGCGACAAGCAGCTTCAGTATCGTTATCTGTTTCAAACTCGATACCTTCAAACTGTAATTTACGACGTAAGCTATTCGCATTTGATAAAGAACCGTTATGCACTAGACACCAGTCTTCACCAGCAGTAAATGGATGTGCATGCGCTGGCGTAATGGCAGATTCAGTCGCCATACGGGTATGCCCAACCAAGTGAGTACCCTTAAAGTTTTTGAAATCGTAACGGGCTGCAACTTGTGCGGGCGTGCCAACATCTTTATAAATATCCATCAACTGGCCTACTGATAACAGGTGTAGTTGTGGGTAATGCTCTTTTAACCAAATCTTGACCGTTTCTGGCTCTAATGTTGTTGTCAACACCGCGTGGTTTGATTTTGGTTCAACCTTGGCTTTAGCATTTAAATGTTTTTCAAAATCATGACCTAATTTAGTCCAGTTAAAATCTTCTACACCTGCATAAAGGCTGAATTTTCTTGCATCAGCCGCCACAGGCGCACCAAACATCGCCATGCCAGCAGAGTCAGGTCCTCTTTCAGTCATACCAATTAACATTGGCAGCATGAGCTCACCGATTGAGTCACGCATTTTTGGATTTCTAACCAATAATCCTACAATTCCACACATACTTTTCTCCTTACAAATGTAGTTAAATCGTGCCGTTTAAATAAAATCTAGAAAAAATCAACGTAACGGTTAATTTCCCAATCAGAAACATGTCGCTGATACTCCATCGACTCCGCACGTTTTAATTTGATAAACTCTTCTGATAGCGAATCACCCAAAGCATCACGAATGACTTTGTTGCTTTCAAGCTGATCGATAGCCTCACCTAGACTTTGAGGCAAAATGCCAATACCTTGCTCACGCATTTGCACAGGCGTTAAATCGTATAAATTAATTGAATGGCCGCCACCTGGATGCAGCTCACGTTTAACACCATCCATCCCAGCCGCAATCACCGCCGCAGTTGCCAAATAAGGATTGCAGCTACCATCTGGTAAACGCAACTCTAAGCGACCATACGGAATACGTACCATGGTTGATCGGTTGTTATTTCCGTATGAAATATAAGCCGGCGCCCATGTTGACCCCGTGAGAGACTGACTGACGACCAAGCGTTTATAAGAATTCACTGTTGGGCAAGCTAAAGCTGTAATGGCCGGCGCATGGGCTAGGACACCACCCATAAAGTGATAAGCTAGTTTTGACAAACCATGACCGGTGACATCACTCTCGTCTTGGAACAAGCTCTTTGTACCATCGCCAATCGACATATGCATATGCATGCCATTACCAGGACGGTTACCAAAAGGCTTAGGCATGAATGAGCAAATCATACCCAACTCGTTTGCAATATGGCTGGCTGCAATTTTGAACATGATGTAATCGTCGGCACTTTTCATGCAGTCTGCATACGTGTAATTAACCTCAAACTGACCGTTTGCATCTTCATGGTCAATTTGATAAATATCTAAACCTGCCGCAATCAAAGTATCAGTCAAGCGTTCTAAGAACTCTGATTGCTTAGACATACTTTTATAGTCATAGCATGGCTTTACTAAGGTATCTGTTGCATCGTATGGATGAATTGCGCCCTTTTCATCTTTACGCAGTAAAGAAAATTCAGGTTCTAGGCCGGTGTAAAGCGTCCAGCCATTTTTAGCGAGACGATCAGTTTGTGCTTTGAGTACAACACGAGAGTCATGACCATATGGCTTACCTTCCACATGACCATCACAAATAATACGTGCATACCCTGGCTGCCAAGGCATCAATGTCAAGGTTGATAAGTCACCAACTGCCATATAATCTGGCCCATTAGGCGCAATACCCATACCCCAGATAGCACCACCTGCAAACCCGGCTCCACCTTTAAGGATGCTGCCGATGTGTGCAGCGGGTACGGACTTTACTTTGGCAACACCATGTATATCTACAAACTGAGCTAATACGTATTTAACATCATTATCTTTTAGAAACTTTTTTGCTTCATCTAACGTTTTCATTCATTTCTCCCTGAAAATCCAATGCACCCACATTTATAAAATGTATCTGCATTATTAAATTAAGTTATCTCCAACGATTTCTAAGACCTATCTTTAGCTCTTTATCGTAAGTTCTTGCCTGACACCCACTTTTAGTTCTAATACTTGGCAATCCCTACAGCTCCACCACCCAACTCCACAGCAATTTCAGTTAAAACCTCCCATAGGTATGAGCCATAAGTACCATCACACCAAACACGATAAACAGGCTCATTACCAATCGTCTGACGTAGGACAGTGGCTGATATGCCGGCTACCTGCGTCATAACTACATCTTTATCACCTAGCGATTTTTCACGTAAATCTAGCGAGCATAATTCAGAAAATAAATTGAGCACTTCGTTACCGCTCAAAATAAAGGCGGCATCCGCACGTGGCACTTTGTAAACTCCAGCAACCCTAGCAGTGTCGCTGGCCAACTTGTTGCATGCTGAGCCGTCCAATTGATCCTCAATCAAAAACTCACTTGAACCTAGTCGTAGCACCAAGGTTTTTTGATCACAATATGTCCACGTGTTTGGATTAACAGGAATTGTTATTCCACGGCTGGCAAGCCATTGCGAAGCCTGTGGCCCTTTTACGCCATAACGTTCAAAGCAACTGACATCCGTAACACCTAATACTTTTTTTCTAGCCTGCTCAATGTCAGTATTCACAAACGCTACGGCTACTTTCA
Source organism: Methylotenera sp. (assembly GCA_027310735.1). GTDB lineage: Bacteria > Pseudomonadota > Gammaproteobacteria > Burkholderiales > Methylophilaceae > Methylotenera. The sequence goes on from DAIDAH010000060.1 coordinate 10,197, forward strand.
TTCCGTTAACGACATCCCATTTGGCAGAATCCTTAGATTGACCATGTGCAACTGGTGAAACTATCGCAATTTCTTTTACATCAGAATGTTGCATTTCAAGCTCCCTTTTGACTATTTAAAAACGGAGTCATCACTACAGTAGCAGTCACTAGTGAACCGTTGTCAGTACGTATTTGAAATTCTGAACCCACTTCTTTTTTTGCTGGTGATACATAAGCAAATCCGATGTGACGATCTATAAACTGGCTGTAACCTACACTCGTTACGCGTCCAAGAATGTCACGGCCATCTACCACCAAGTTGCAATCCATTGGCATTTCACCTTTAAAATTCTTAGCCAAGACAAAAGGAACCATTTGTTTCCTTAATGGCCGTTTAGATAAAATAGCTAAACTCCTCTGGCCTATAAAATATGGTTTACTCATATTTATCGCCCAATTTGCACCCACTTCAAATGGATTTGTCAGACCATCCGTATCAACCCCAGGCATATGATTCCCCATCTCAAGACGCAATAGCCGCTGCGTATCACTGCCAAAAGGACGTAACCCATTTTTTTGGCCGGACTCCAACAAAGCATTCCAAACATGGGGTACTTGCAACATTGGAACATGTAGCTCATAAGCCATATCCGAGACAAAGGCCACTCGAATTAATCTGGCATCAACGCCTGCAACCTTACTTTCACGCACACTGCTGAGGGGAAATGACTCGTAAGAAAGATCAAGATCAGTAAGCTTTGATAATATTTCACGCGCATTTGGCCCCGCAATATTAATGGCTCCAAATGCGCCAGTGACATTGACTAAACCTATATCAAGCTGCCACATTTGTTGTGAACGTTGCATTTCACGATAAACAGCCGCTGCATTTGACGTGCCAATTGAAAGGTAAAATAAGTCTTCCGCAAGCCTGCTGGCGATACCATCATCGACAATGACACCAGATTCATCCAGCAACATTACGTAGCGACAGCGTCCTACTTTTTGGCTTGCGTACATACCAGTAAAGAAGCGCTCAAGAAACTCTGCCGCATCTGGACCATGCACTTCAATCTTTCCGAAAGAGCTGCCATCGATAATACCAGCTGCTTTGCGTACAGCCATTGCCTCAGACTGAATAGCATCTTCTTTACTCTGTCCAGCCGTCGGATAATAAGCAGCTCGCTTCCATGCACCTATATCTGTGAATACGGCACCATGAGATTGATGCCAATCATGTAAGGAAGTTAAACGATGTGAATGAAAACCCCTACCAGCTAAATGTCCTATGGGTGTTGGGTGAAAAAATGGTCTTGAAGTCGTTGTACCGATTTTCTCTACTGGCAAGCCACGTATCTTAGCCAAAATACGAATCGCATTCATATTGGAATGCTTACCTTGGCTAGGCCCCATACCAACTGTGGTAAAGCGCTTCATCAACTCGATATTATCAAAGCCTTCTTTAGCTGCATTTACAAAGTCTTTAATTTGAATATCTTCGTCAAAATCTACAAAGTTTTTACCTTTATCATGTGGCACCATTGGGTAAGCATGGCTTGGTGAAACACCCGCATGTTTTTCAATAGCATTTTGTGGCGCTTGAAAGCCTAAATAGCGTAAAGCTTCATTAGCCGCACGGATGCCGTCGTTAATACGCTGACCAAACTCAAAAACACCATTGACTTTACCAGCAGCAAAAATGCCATCAGGTAAACGACTGGGTACAAACTGTTGCACATCATTATCAAACTGCATACCAGTGCCAGCCTGATACAATAATGCTGCCGCTGGTGCCCAGCCTGCGCTCATGGCAATACCATCGCACTCAAGAGTAAATTTATTTTCTGTAAGAGCTACGTTTTCTTTATCATCATAAGCACAAATCACTGCACCACGCACACTAGATTTGTCTGATGACGCTAACGCCTCATATACACAATGTCCTGCATAAACCTTTACGCCTCGACGTGCAATATCTGTAGCAAGAACCCCGCCATTGACACCTGAGCGCAAATCAACCAAAGCAACCACTTTTGTGCCAGCTTCTAATAAATCAAACGCTACACGGTATCCATAATCATTAGCAGTCAGTACTACACCATTGTTAAATGGTTTCACACCGTAACGATAAATTAAACGCTGCGCAGCAGACCCTAACATGACACCAGGCAAATCGTTGTAACGAAACACCGGTGGCTGCTCAAATGCCCCGCTAGCAACAATAACTGCTTTAGCTCGCACCTTGGTCATACCGCCAGCAGACACTATTGGAATCAAATGATCCGGATAGTATCCAGCAGCATAAGCACCTGTATGCATCGTGATATTTGGGTTCATTGAGACCTGACCAAGCAA
>DAIDAH010000061.1 GCA_027310735.1 Methylotenera sp.
ATATAAAGCGTTTTTAATTGCTTCAATAATCGCTTTTTTGTCACCTTCAACTTTAATCGTTGGGCCTTTTAAGATTTTGCTAGCTTCAACACGCTCTTCTTTTAAGCTTGAAAGTGCACGTGCGTAAACAGCAGCGGCAATCGCATTCGCTGGAGCGCCTAATTCAAGCGCGTTCGCTGCAGTCCATTGACCTGTACCTTTTTGACCAGCAGTATCAAGAATCTTGTCTACCAAGAAACCTGGGCCCATTGGGTCTTTTTGTTGCAGAATATCCGCAGTGATTTCAATCAAGAAGCTTGATAGTTCACCCTTGTTCCACTCGGCAAATACCTTACCAATTTCATCAGCAGGCATACCCAGCAGATTCTTCATCAACCAGTACGCTTCGCAAATCAATTGCATGTCGATATATTCAATACCGTTATGCACCATTTTCACGTAATGCCCAGCACCGTCTGGACCGATGTATTCAGCACATGAGAAACCACCTTCAACCGGCTTACCTGGCTTACCTCCTTCTAAAGGCTCACCAGTCACTGGATCTACTTTAGCAGCAATATCACGCCAAATTGGCTCTAATGAAGCCCATGCTTTACGTGTGCCTGATGGCATTAAACTTGGTCCAAAACGCGCACCAGTTTCACCGCCAGAAACGCCTGAGCCAATAAAATCAATACCTTTGGCAGCTAATTCTTTTTCGCGACGGATTGTGTCCGTCCACAATGAATTGCCACCATCAATAATAATGTCACCTTGCTCTAAGAACGGTAATAGTGCGTTGATAGTCACGTCTGTTGCGCTACCCGCTTTAACTAACAGAATAATTTTACGTGGGCGTTTAATACTGAGTACAAAAGAAGCTAAATCCGCATGCCCTACAACATTTTCATGTGAAGGCTCATTCTTTTTGCACTCTTCAATAAAGTTCACCATTTTCTTTGGGTCACGGTTGTAAACCGCAATGGTGTAGCCATGATCGGCTATATTCAAGGCCAGGTTTTGGCCCATGACGGCTAGGCCAACTAGGCCAATATCAGCATTTCTTGTGGTCATTTATCTTCTCTTTTGGAGTTGTTTAATGGAAAGGGTGTTTTGTACGCAAGATTATAGAATCTTTTAGCCAGTTGTATTGCTAAAAAATGATGCGGATTGAAATTTAATTTGATAGCCGAGTCAAATTCCAACCCGAAAATATGTTGATTAACAAAAATCATTCAAAAACAGCCAGATTATTCCAAGTTGCTATTTCTACCGGAAGAGTAACTGAGCGGTATATCGCACTGCAATTCACCACAATCTGCACAGCGGTGATCGCATATCGTTGGGCATAGTATCAAATGTACTCCACCACAACATTTACAATGTGTTGCATGTAATACAGGCTGCTTATGATGCGACTCATGGTGTCCGACAGCAACTTTTGTGCCGCCTAATCCGTATTTGTTGTCCATGGCTTTACCTCCTGAATGGATATAAGCATGAGCTATTAAAGTTACGCCTTTTTTATGCGGTAGGCAACACCCTTTTCATCACCAGTTTTTGTACCACCAAACTGCCCACCATATCACCTTCTACGTTCACTGCGGTGCGGAGCGTATCCAATAAGCGATCTATGGGTAGCAAGATTGCAATGGCCTCAGCAGGTAAGCCAACTGACTGCAACACCAAGACCATTGTTACCATTCCGGCACTAGGAATACCTGGCGCACCCATCGCTGCAATCATGGCAATAAAAAATACGATTATCTGTTGCGCAAGACTAAGTTCTATACCGACCAGATTAGCAATAAATAATGCTGCGGCCGCCTCATACAATGCAGTACCATCCATATTAATGGTCGCACCTAACGGAATCACGAAGCCGGCAACCTCAGGTTTAACTTGCAAATTATTTGTCGCACAACGCAAAGTAACAGGCAGTGTTGCGGAGCTTGAACTGGTAGCAAAAGCCGTAATTAAGGCTTCACGAGCACCAGACCAAAACCACAATGGTGATTTGCCAGTAACCAAATAAAGAATCAGCGGTAGTAAAACAGCACCGTGTAATAGCAACGTGCCTACGACCACCGTCACAAACTTAAACAATGTACCTAACATTGCAGCGTCTTGCACGGCAACCAGCTTAATCAGCAATGCCATAATACCTACAGGTGCCAAGCGCATCACCCAAACAACAATTAGCATAGTGACTGCTAACACCTCTTCTAGTAGCACTCTAATATTATTAAAGCGCTCACCACCCACTACAAGCGCGACACCTAAGATAATTGCAAACACCACAACCGACAACACATTGGCTTGCGCTAAGGCAGCGAATGGATTGAGGAATAGCCCGTGTAAAAACTGGGCAATAAATGCTGGCAATGGTAGTTGCTTAGCTTCAAAATTTTGCATCGCATGCTCAAACATAGCCAAATGCAAACCGCTACCAGGCTTAAAATAATTGCCTGCCATCAAAGCAAGGCTCATCGCGACAGCCATACTAAAGACAAAAAAGAGCAGCGTGGTTACCCATACACGATGTATCTGCTGTTGCTGACGTAAATTGGCAATCCCCACGGTGATGGAGCAAAACACCAACGGGATTAGAATCATCTTCAGTAAATCTATGAATAACGTGCCAACCAAATCTGCGGCATATAAACTGCCGTGTGTGATTCCACTAGCAGAACCTAATGTATGAAAATATAACCCGCCAACAATGCCAAATAACGCACCTAAAAGTATTTGAGCATTGAGGCTAGGTAGTCTCATATAAACCTTACGCTTTTACTGCCTTTGGCTTAGCGACTTTTGGTTTAGCGACCTTTTCAGCTTTAGGTTTGGCTTCTTTCTTAGTTGTAGCTGCTTTTTTTGCTTTTGGTGCTACCGCAACTTCAGTTTCTGTCACTTTTTCTACCTCAGCAGCAATTACTTCAGCTGGCTCAACTTCTGCTGTAGGTTTACTTGCACTCTGTTTTTCAAACACAGCAGCAAAGAAACCATCCGTTTGGTGCAGATGCGGTAATAGCTTTAAGTAGTCGCCAGTGTCTAAATCAATTTGCTGTTGACGCAAAATCTCGGCGGCGTTGAGCAGTTTGAAGTCAGGATGTGCAGCTAAAAAGCTTTCAGCGATGCTCTCGTTCTCATCACGCAATAAGCTGCATGTCGCATAAATTAGGCGACCGCCCTCTTTAGTCAGTCTTGCTGCACGCGCAAGGATATTCGCCTGCTTAACATTAAGCTCGGCTACGTCTTGCGGCGTTTGGCGCCATTTAAGGTCAGGATTGCGGCGCAAAGTACCTAAACCACTACACGGCGCATCTACCAGCACACGGTCAAACTTACCATTCAAGCGTTTTAATTTAGGATCATTTTCACTACTAATGCTTTGTGCATTCAAATTACTTAAGCCTGAGCGCTTTAAGCGCTGACCCAAGCTATGTAAGCGCTTTTCTGACACATCAAACGCGTATAAACGTCCGGTGTTACGCATTAAAGCGCCCATCGCCAAAGTTTTACCACCCGCGCCAGCACACAAATCTGCCACCATCATGCCGCGCTTAGGCGCAACCAAATATGACAACAACTGGCTACCTTCATCTTGCACTTCAATTTTACCTTCCGTGAACAGCACATGCTTGGAGATATTCAAACGAGATGCCATACGAAGACCAAGAGGTGAATAAGGCGTTTTAGAAATATTAGTTTCGCCTGACGTATTTTCAGCAATGAATTTTGCCATCACGTCATCACGATTACCTTTAATGGTATTCACGCGTAAATCCAGTGAAGCCTGTTCGTGCATGCTACGCGCAATCGTCAGCGCCTCAGCCTCACCATATTGCGCCACCAGCTTATCCCACAACCAATCACGCACATCAGCCTGTACGGCAAGTGGTAAGTTATCAGTAGATTTCGCCTTAATAACATGCGCCCATTCTTTTTGCTGCTCGTTCAATACTGACTCAAGCTCGCGGATGCTCTTACCTTGCACACGTAACAACCAGGCCAGAATCAACTTACGCGCATCATCCGGATCACCCTCTTCATTTGCTGTAACCGTGCTTAAAAAGCGTAATCGGCGTAATACGCCATATACACTCTCTGCCACGAATGCGCGGTCTTTGGTACCCATGTCACGATTATTGCGAAAGAATTCGCTCAACTTCGCATCAGCTGGACTGTTAAACTCAAGCAGGTTAGATAACACTACTGCGGCTTGCCGTATTAGATTAGGCGTCATATTGATATTCTCTTTACATTATTTTGTAGTAACCTCTAGATTAAGAGGTTCTTTGATACTTATTTACTCTGGCTGAGTGGCTGGTTTTTCTGTTTTTAAACTAGTTGCCAACAACTCATATACTTTGTCTTCTTTTTCAGTTTTGCGTATTTTAACAGGTACGTACTGATAATCTAAGGCAAGCCACAATTCTGTTTTCTCATCACCTTCAGAAGTCGTACGAATAATATGAAGGGTAGACAAACTACCCATTTCTGTAGTGATGGTTTCTTCACCCTCAAAACTATAATCATAAGACCCTAGTTTTTTACCATTCGTAATATTCAGATGCATATTCTCTAGTGGCGGAATGAACATAAATTGATACATAAAACTTAGTAGATCTTGTGTGCCATCGACTAAAGCCACCTCACTTGTACCTGTTGAACTATTCAACTGTAATTTTCTATGCTCCCAATTAAAATCTGCACTAAAAGTTTTATTCTTTCTATTACCAAACTGATATAAATAATGCTGAGGCTGTAAGCCTGCACTCGTAACAAAACCATCACTAGTTTGCAAAAGGTCTGGTATAAACAGTGCTAGCAAGCCGTCGCCTTGTATCAAACTCTTTAACTGATATTGCTCACCGTTCGGCAATAACTGATACACCATTTTTGCCGTACCCGCTGGACTAGCATCCATTCTTCCCTTGGACTCTGTACGAACATCAAACTCTGTTTCAACATATTTGTAGGCATGATGATTAACTTCCACTCTAGGCTCAACAGGCACATCCTGCTGGACAGGCTCTACCAACGGATCAGAGGCTACTGGTAACGGTAGTTCAACCACATGTCCAATGTCACTGATTACATTATCAGCCGCACTACTAGGTAATGTTGATTCCTCAACGACAGGTAGAGGGGGAACGGGGGACACTGACTCAGGCTTTGCTGATATTGGCTTCGAACGCACCACTTTTTTTAAGACAAGCCTTGGCTGCAATGCCTTTTTAAGCTCAGGCTTAACTTTAGCGCTGGCATGCATTGGGTTTGCTACCAACAAACGCGCTTCAATGATATGTGGTTGCTTACTGAAAACAGGTAAATGAAGTTCAAGTTTACCCAGCAATAACAAATGCACTAATAACGATAAAACAATCGCTAACGCAAGCCGCTGATACCCTTTAACTTGCCATAAATTCTGCCAATTACTCCACATGCAACTCTGTTAACGTCTGTTCCATTTTTGCCCCATTGTCGTCCACCATCATGATGCGTAAGGGCAAGTAATAATGCTCAGCAGCCAACCATAGCTCTTTACTCTCTGATTGAGGTTGCGTCTGATCCAATTGAATGTGTATTGTTTTATATTGAACGCTGCTACCGTTAGTGTCAGCTAAGGTCAGCACCTCTTTACCTGTGATTTTATATGGATACTGATTAAGTTTTTTGCCAGTAGTCAAAGTCACCGTAAAGGCACTTTTAAGAGGCGTAGGCAAAAACATAAATTGATAAGCATAACTAGCAAGATCTTGCGTACCAGACACAAGACTCGCGTCTTTAGTACCGCCATCTACTAACATATGCACAGTTTTACTTGCCCAATCAAAATCCGTAAATAAGGACTTTTTGGCACTATGTCCCTGATGCAACTCAAAGTGGCTAGGCTTTAAACCTTGCACGGTCAACTCACCGGTACTTGTTAATTTCCGCTCACCAAGCAATGCATAAATACCAAGACCTTTGGTAACACTCTCAACTTTATAAGTATTTCCCGTGATAACGAACTGCTCATGCACCATGGCAAATGGTTTGCCATTTTGAGTTACTTCATAAGTTGCCTGAATGAGCTTGGGAGGAACAAATTTTGAAGATGCAGACTGCGCTGGCACATGCTGCTGCGCCAACGCTAATGATGCAAATGTAGATAAAAAAACTAAACTGATAATCCGTATATAATTAAACACAAAGCCTCCAACGCAAACAAAAAACACCCGTGTTTAACGCATGAAATTCGCTTTTAGATACACATCGATAGCAATTATTTTAATAATGGTTAAATTAAGTAAAAAGCCAGCAATTAGTTTAGAACTAGAAATTACACAACGACCGTAGGTGCTTCACCTGCATTTTGCGAACGAATATAACCAATTTCAAACACAGTTTCGCCTGCATCTTGCAACAGCTTTTGTGCCGCCGCCGCATGCTCTTTAGCTATAATCACAGCCATACCGATACCACAGTTAAATGTTTTATACATTTCAAGGTCGGCAACATTACCCTGCGCTTGCAACCAAGTAAATAATGGCGGCATTGCCCAGCTACCTTTCTTGATTTCAGCCGTTAAACCTACTGGCAATACACGTGGAATATTCTCGGTGATACCACCGCCCGTGATGTGCGCCATGCCTTTAACTGGCAGTGTAGCAATCAACTGCAATAACGGTTTTACATAGATACGTGTTGGCGCCATTACTACGTCTTTAAATGGCTTGCCGTGGAAATCAGACTCAAAATCTACACCTGATTTTGCAATCAATTTACGAATCAATGAATAGCCATTTGAATGTGCGCCGCTAGAAGCCAAGCCCAATACAATATCACCCGCTGCAATCGTTGTACCATTGATAATACTTTCTTTATCAACACAACCTACCGCAAAACCAGCCAAATCGTACTCACCCGCTGGATACATGCCAGGCATTTCTGCCGTCTCACCACCAACCAATGCACAGCCAGATTGCTCACACCCTGTAGCAATACCTTTAATCACTTGTGCGGCAGTACCTACCTCCAGCTTACCACAGGCAAAGTAATCCAAGAAAAACAGCGGCTCAGCACCTTGCACTAAAATATCATTCACGCTCATGGCGACTAAATCAATGCCTACCGTGTCATGTTTGTTCAACTCAAAAGCCAGTTTCAACTTAGTACCCACACCATCGGTGCCTGATACCAAAACAGGATTTTTGAATTTTTTCGGCATTTCAAATAGTGAACCAAAGCCGCCAATGCCACCCAATACTTCTGGACGCATCGTACGTTTTGCAAATGGTTTGATTTGCTCAACCAGTGCATCACCTGCCTCTATATCTACACCCGCATCGCGGTAACTCATGGAGTTTTGTGAGGAATCTTTTAAAGATTTTTCGTTTGAATTTTCAGAATTCAAGATGCGCACTCGCTTTCTACAATATAATTTACAGTGGTTCAGATTGTGTCTGAACTTTATTAAACATCTACTTAATGTGGAATTTTAACTTAAATGGCGCTAAAACAAGAAAATCTTACAAGCAAATTTTACGGCGGCCTCATTCTAGCCACCCTATTTTTACTTACCTATTTGTTAAGCCCTATCCTGACACCATTTTTCACTGCGGCAATACTCGCTTACATTTGCAACCCGCTGGTGAATAAAATAGATGCATGGCAAGTCAGCTGTAAGTCAGTCAAATTCAGTCCCACACGCACTGGCGCTAGCTTGGTGGTCATACTGCTGTTGCTTACCATCATATTGTTATTCATTTTTATCGTAGTGCCACTACTGCAAAAAGAGCTAATGATGGTCATAGAGCGCTTACCGGATTATGTAGCATATATCCGTCAGCACTTAGAGCCGTGGTTAATGCAGAATTTTGGCGTATCGCTTGATTTTGACACCGCCCAACTACAAAAAATACTCATGGATAACTGGAAATCAGCTGGCGGATTAATGGGTAATGTAGCGCTAACGCTTAGTACGCACGGCGTGGCCATCATCGGCTGGTTAGCCAATTTATTGTTAATTCCAGTCGTTTTATTTTATTTACTGCGCGACTGGCATGCTCTACTGACCTCCATCAGCGAACTAATCCCACGCAATATGCACAACAAAACCAGACAAATCGCACAAGAAATTGATGCCGTTTTAGCTGAGTTCTTACGTGGACAACTCATGGTCATGTTACTAATGAGCCTGTTTTATGTGGCTGGGCTCAAGCTGGCGGGCTTGGATCTAGCATTACCTGTTGGCATCCTGTCTGGTACGCTGGGCTTTGTGCCGTATCTTGGCATCGGCACTGGCATTGTGCTGGCAATAATTTCTGGTCTACTGGAATTCAATTCTTTAAGCCAGCTAGTACCGGTTTTAATCGTATTCGGTTTAGGTCAATTACTTGAAAGCATGTGGCTCACACCAAGTCTGGTTGGTGACCGCATCGGCCTGCACCCTATCGCCGTGATTTTCGCACTGCTTGCAGGAGGCCAACTTTTTGGCTTTACAGGTGTGTTGCTGGCACTCCCCGCTTCAGCCGCCATAGCTGTAGCATTACGTCATCTACGCAACAGCTATTTAGATAGTCATTTGTACCAATAATACCTATGCAAACAAACACCACATCATTACACAACACCATGAAACAGCTGCTACTCGACATTCAGCCACCAGCAACCCCTTCTTTCCAAAACTTTGTCGTTGGTGGCAATGCAGAAGCCCTGTACAGCTTGAATTTGGCACTCAATGCAGAATCTGCCATCCGCTTTATTTACATCTGGGGTGAGGCTGGCAGTGGTAAATCACACTTAATTACAGCCTGCAAAATGGCAAATGCTCATGCCATCTGCATCGACGACGTACAACTTTTGGACGATGCCGCACAAATCGATTTATTCAATACCTACAATCAAATACGCGATAACAATGCAGACCAAAACAATCCTGCGCGCGCGCTGATTGTGTCTGGCAACGCCGCACCCACGCACATGGGTTTGCGTGAGGACCTAGCCACGCGCCTTGCCTGGGGTCTTACCTATCAACTACAGCCGCTCTCAGATGAAGAAAAAGCATTGGCATTACTGAGCCATGCCCATGCGCGCGGCATGCGCCTACCGACGGAAGTCATCGACTATTGCCTGCGTTACCTGCGCCGCGACCTTCCAACCCTAATTGCGACCATTAACGCGCTTGACGAGTGGTCACTCACTACCAAGAAACCTGTTACCGTGCCAATGTTACGGCAATTATTGCAATTCTCGATTAATCCATAAAGTCACCGTCTATGCTACGCATTACCGAAATCAAACTCCCTTTAACCAGCGCCACAGACAAGGGTCATACAGACCGTGAGATTCGCGCCGCTGTCATCAAAAAACTGGCGATTAACGCTGCTGATTTGCTGGCATTCAGTATTTTCAAACGTGGTGTAGATGCGCGTAAGGCCAGCGCCATTTTATTGGTGTATTCATTAGATGTGACGATTAACGGTGAAGCAAAAGTATTGGCTAAACTGGGCAAAGACCCGCATGTGAAGCCTACACCCGACACCTCTTACAAATTCGTTGCCAGCGCACCAGAAAACCTCGCGGAGAGACCCATTGTCGTAGGCTTAGGTCCAGCGGGTTTATTTGCCGCACTCATCTTGGCACAATCCGGCTTTAAACCACTGGTACTGGAGCGCGGCAAGGCCGTACGCGAGCGCACTAAAGACACATGGGACTTATGGCGCAAAGGCGTACTGAATCCAGAGTCTAACGTGCAATTTGGCGAAGGTGGCGCAGGCACGTTCTCTGACGGCAAGCTTTACAGCCAGATTAAAGACCCTAAACACTATGGCCGCAAAGTATTACAAGAGTTTGTAAAAGCTGGCGCACCTGAAGAGATTTTATATGTGAGCCATCCGCATATCGGTACCTTCAGATTAGTCGGCATGGTTGAAGAAATGCGCAACACGATTATTGCGCTAGGTGGAGAAATTCGCTTTCAAAGCAAAGTAGTCGATATTGAAACCGCACCCAACAGTGATGGGCAAAGTGAAGTGCAAGGGGTCGTACTGGCAAGCGGCGAGCACATTGCAACCAAGCATCTGGTATTGGCCGTTGGTCACAGCGCACGCGATACGTTCGAGATGATTCATCAACGCGGCATCTTTATCGAAGCCAAACCATTTTCTATCGGCTTTAGAATTGAGCACCCACAATCATTGATAGACCATGCGCGTCATGGTCCTAATGCACAACATCCTATTCTAGGCGCAGCAGACTATAAGCTGGTACACCATGCCAGCAACGGCCGCAGCGTATATAGCTTCTGCATGTGCCCCGGCGGCACCGTCGTAGCGGCAGCATCTGAAGAAGGGCGAGTGGTCACTAACGGCATGAGCCAGTATTCACGTAATGAACGTAATGCGAATGCCGGCATTGTCGTCGGCATTACCCCTGAAGTCGATTTTCCGGGTGACCCGCTAGCCGGTATGGAGTTGCAACGTAAATGGGAAAGCCAAGCTTTTGTGCTAGGCGGCAGTAATTACCAAGCACCAGGGCAACTAGTCGGCGACTTTTTAGCCAATCAACCTTCAACAGCGTTCGGTGAGGTCACGCCGTCATACACGCCTAGTGTGCATCTCACCAATTTAGATACGGCACTACCAGAGTTTGCCATTAGCGCGATTCGTGAGGCGATTCCACAATTCGCCAAACAGATTAAAGGCTTTGATTTAGCTGATGCGGTGCTAACTGGCGTTGAGACACGTACTTCATCCCCGATTCGCATCAAGCGCAACGATGACGATCTGCAAAGCATCAACACCAAGGGTTTATACCCAACTGGCGAAGGTGCTGGCTATGCTGGCGGCATACTATCTGCGGGTGTTGATGGCATTCGCGTGGCAGAAGCCGTTGCGTTAAGTATGTCCAAATAGCATGTCTAAATAAAACGGGGATCCATTTTTTGTGATTGATTTTATATTTTGTTTCAGAAATGATAACGAGTTACATGATTGATTTAAAGTTTCCACGTCCCGCTAGAAGATGTAGAAAATCGGCACTTTTAACCCATTTGAGACATATGGCAATTAGGGATGAGCTGCCACTGAGTGAGATAAAATGGTCATGCATATCTGACAAGTCAACTTCAACCCATGGCTCAATGTAGAAGTTTAAAATTCAGAAGTGAGACCTCTACGTACCTTACCCGCGGACACCAAGAACATCTTTTGAAATACCCGCGAAAAAGCGGACTCAGATCGGTAACCAACTTTATTTGCTGTGTCAGCGATACTCTCTCCATCCATCAGCAGAGACCAAGCCAACTGCATCCTCCACCAAGTTAGATATTGCCCAGCAGTCCAACCGCTTACGGCTTTGAAAGTTTCTGCGAATGTGGTGCGTGAAAGTGCCGCCTCTTTAGCCATATTCTCTAGCGTCCATGCGTAATCAGGGCTCTGGTGAATTGCATTGACAGCCTTTGCAAGGCGCGGATGTCCATAGATTGCAAGCATGCCAACTTCGCTTGGATTATCAGTTAAATATTGCCGCAAGGCATAAGTGAAAAGTAATTCAGACAATTTATCTAGCAAAACTTTAGAAGCAGCCCCACCATTTAAACTCTCAGCAAGAATCATTTCAAGCAAAGATTTAAGCCAAGTATTAGATGAATCATGGCGAATCACAAACACGAGCGGCAATGCGTCCAAAATATAACGGCTACCTTTGTGTTGGAAGCGCATCTCACCACAAAGCAATCCTGTACCTTCAGTCTCTAGTGCTAAAGGGTAATCTAATACATAAGGTTCACCAGATAGGGGAGATTCTGACACCATGCTGTGTGCCAACTCACGTGGAAATATAACCAAATCACCGCAATTTAACACACCATTAAAGTGCCCAGGAACATCCAGTACACAGCTATTCATGGTCACAATGTGAAAACATGTGGCGTCCAATGTGTGTTCATTAATGCGCCAATTGCCACAAGCCTTGGCATTAAAATAAACATTGGCATTTAATTTAAGCAGTTGCAATATTGGAGAAAATGCATCAATTCCGTACGATTTAGCATTATTTATGTATTTAATGGCATTCATAATACGCATTATATCAATTAAAGTACGTTGGTCAATTCAACAAGATCCAACTATAAGGAATACCAGCAGATGTCTATTAAAACCACAATTATCGTAACTGCCGTTTTTAATCCTGATCATATGCCGGCGGCGCAGGAATATATGAAGCAAGCCATACCCATGCTGATCAACGGCGGCGGTGAAGTTATTCGCCGCGTCAAAGTCACGCGAGCCGTGGTCGGTCACAAAAAATACAGCGTCTTTCTCGTAATGGACTTCCCTTCAGAAAGGGCTGTTGACGCAATCTTTAGCAGCAAAGCATATGCTGAAATTATTCCGCTGCGCAATATTGGATTCAAGTCAATCGATATTGTTTGCGCAAGCCCTATGTAGCGGAATCATAAGCGAACGACAAGACTGTAACTTTGTATTACAACAATTCAATCTTAATGG
>DAIDAH010000062.1 GCA_027310735.1 Methylotenera sp.
TCCCCATACTCACTGAACGTGGCTTGCGCATTTCCGTCATCAAACACGCGCATCACAGCTTTGATATTGATTACCCCGGCAAAGATAGCTATCGCTTACGAGAAGCTGGCGCAGTACAAATGCTGTTAGGCTCACGTAAGCGCTGGGCGCTCATGACTGAACTTTCACGCATCGCAGACCGCGATAAGGAAGAAGACATTAGCCTGAGTGAGCTATTAGCCCAACTTGACCAACGCTTGATCGATTTAATTTTAGTTGAAGGTTTCAGATATGAAGGCATTCCCAAAATAGAAATCTATCGTCCAAGTGTAAATCCATTATTACTTGCAGATAATGACGATACTATTATTGCCGTAGCAAGTGATGGCGAAACCGACACAAAATTGCCTGTTTTAAATCTAAATAACGCAGAAGAAATTGCTGAGTTCATCTTAAAGCTAGTCAACCGTTAAACCACCCAATCAATAATCAATCAAACTCAAACAATGACAACGCCATCTATTGCCACATTTATTAGTAATACCAGTTGCTTAGACGACTATGATCCGAACTCCATGCCAGTGGCTAAAGCGCGGCATTTTATTAAGCAGTTTTTAAGCCCTGTAGTTGAAAGTGAGGTGATTGAGTTACGTGAAAGTTTAGGACGTGTGCTCGCGACGGATATTTTGTCGCCCGCCAATGTACCTAACTACGACAACTCCGCCATGGATGGATATGCATTTAATGCAGATGACATTAACGTAGGCAAGACCACTCACCTAAAAGTAATAGGCACAGCTTTTGCCGGAAAATCCTTCGCGGGCAAGATAGCCCAGGGTGAGTGTGTGCGCATCATGACAGGTGGCATGATGCCAGCAGGGGCTAACACGGTCATCATGCAAGAAAAGGTATTGGTTGATGACAAGCTCATATCCTTTACCGAAGCCCCCAAACGAGCAATGAATGTACGCTATACAGGTGAAGATTTACAGTTGGGTCAAACCGTATTGGCGGCAGGCCATTTAATGCGTCCAGCTGATTTAGGTTTGATCGCCTCATTGGGCATTGGCGAGGTTACGGCTTATCGCAAACTTAAAGTCGCATTCTTCTCAACAGGCGATGAACTAGCAAGCATTGGTCAAACCTTAAAAACAGGGCAAGTGTATGACAGTAATCGCTATACGTTATACGGCATGCTAAGTCGCATCGGTGTGGAAATGATTGATATGGGCGCACTTGCGGACGATCCGGAATTACTTGAAAAAACCTTACTTGACGCTTCAAAGTTGGCTGACGTAGTCATTACTAGTGGTGGTGTTTCGGTCGGCGAGGCTGACTACATGAAGCTGCTATTGGCCAAGCATGGTCAAGTCATGTTCTGGAAAATCGCAATGAAACCTGGCCGACCATTAGCCTATGGAAGAATTGGCAATGCACATTACTTTGGCCTACCTGGCAATCCAGTCGCGGTAATGGTAACTTTTTACCAGTTTGTTCGCGAAGCATTACTGGTACTGATGGGCCAGCCAAAACCACCCGCTTTACCACTATTCAAGGTGGAGTGCACACAGCCCATCAGAAAACTTACAGGCCGCACAGAGTTTCAACGCGGGCTTTTGTTTACTGATACTGATGGCATCTGGAAAGTAAAACCAACCGGCGCCCAAGGCTCCGCCATTTTAAGTTCAATGTCACTGGCTAACTGCTTCATTGTATTGGATGAAAGTATTGGCAATATTGATACTGGAGCAATGGTGCAAGTTCAAATGCTAGATGGCATTATATAAACATACTTATGTTGAATGTTTATCACATCAACTGATTGGCTGAATTCAGTCAATCACAACGACTACGGAATAACAGCCTAACCTTGTTGTATAATTTTTCGCTTGATTGAATATAGCTCAATCAAATTATTTTAATTGATTAGGCTTTTTGCATCTTTGAACATCGCAGTTAAACATTCTAGGAATGAACATACACTGGCCTGGGCTATCATTTGCTCAGTGCTATTGCATGCTGTTCTTGCAATGGTGATTCCAAAAATCCAGTTTGATGCGATCAAGAAACCAGCGATATTACAAGTAGAGTTCGTTAAAAAAACTGAGCCTGCGCCAGTTGCACCGCCCGCGCCAGAACCAGTCAAACCCAAGGCTGAGCCTAAGCTTAAACCAAAACCGATAGAAAAGCCTTTACCTTCAAAAACCATAATCAAAGACGAGCCAATTTTACATAGCCCCCCTCCTCCAAGTGAGGTTATTGCCGTTGCTCCAAAAGTCGATGCAGTGCCATCGCCTATGCCCCCAACACCAATTGCACCCCCTACCCCACCTGCGCCAACTATACTTCCAGAGCCGATCAAACCGGCCATCACTACCGACAAGGTCGATATGGAAGCAGCGAGAGGAAAATACAGCAATACATTATGGGGCGCTATCGGGAAGTACAAACAATATCCAAGAATTGCGCAGATGCGAGGATGGCAAGGAGAGGCCATTGTAGAGCTACTACTTGATGGTAACGGCAAACTTAAATCAAAAAAAATCATCCAATCCAGTGGGCATGAGGTGCTAGACAAGCAGGCATTAGAGATGGTTGAAAAAGCAGTGCCGTACCCTGCCCCACCCGAAGCCCTGCGCGGCAATAGCTTTACAATCACGGTTCCTATTCCCTTCAAGCTTGAATAGCACTTACTTTGACTTGATCAACGGTGTCTAATAAAAAACGCTCACTCAAAGACCTGCTACTCATTCATGAGATTGCATTTATTGTACTCATTCTCTTAGTGGCAGCTGTAGGCGCATTTGGCATACAGCTACAGGAGAAATCTAGCCAAGAATCCAACCGTATAAACTTACTCGTTCAAGAAGTCCAGCAAACACGTGGTGATTTATATCGACAAATGAAAGAGCTCTTCGATGCTTATTTTTTGGACGATGCCACAGCTCGTACTGAATACGATCACTTTACTCAATCAGTTGAAAATCATTTTGTTAGACTACAAAATATTGCAAACGACCAGTCCGAAAAAAAGGCTATCAACAACCTTCATCAAAGCTATCGACAGTTTGTAAATGAAACCTCATCAATATTCGATCAACAACCTGGCATCAGCCGAGACAAGTTAAAGAAAACACTCAACTCAGGTTTGGAAACAGGCCTGTTTAATCGCTACGAAAAGTTGCTCGCGCACACAGAACAACTACTCAGTCAAAAGCAAGTGGAGCTGGACAACAAACTTAAAGACAGCAAACAAATATCTACACTACTGCTATTCGTACCACTTATCTTAGCGATTCTATTACTGGTTTTTTCCCGAGAATTTTTAAAGCGCGCCATCGTAAAACCTATAGAGGGGGTATTAAAAGCCACAGCAGAAATCAGCGCAGGCAACCTTAAGCACCGCGCCCCAGAAGCTGGTGCGAAAGAACTCGCCTCTTTGTCAAAGGCCATCAATGAGATGGCAGACGAATTAGCCACCAGCCAAGAGGCGTTAGTCCGTACCGAAAAACAGGCGGCTCAAGGATTACTGGTGCCGATGCTGGCACACAACATTCGCAACCCATTAGCGAGCATTCGCGCCACGGCTCAGGTAATGGAGTCTCCTGAGCACGACACTGAAACACGAGACTCATTAATAGGCATTATCAACACCGTGGATCGGTTAGAGCGCTGGACGGGCGCCTTGCTTGCCTACCTGCATCCACTAAAACCGCAACCGACTCACACTAAGATCCAACATATTATTGAAGGTGCTTTAGAGCCACTTCATCAAAAAATTACTGAAAAATCCATTCAACTCACACTTCCTGCTTGGAATCAATGTGACGAAAGCGACACAGTTTTTACTGATCAGCACTTACTAGAACAAGTTATCTACAACTTGCTACTAAACGCTATTGATGCCTCAAGCAAAGGCTCAAGCATAGACGTCACCATAGAGACCCATGCGAATGAGATAGTCTTACGATTAAAAGACCGTGGCTGCGGCATGCCATTCACGCCAGACCCTAGTGCGATGAGTGCGCCTACCACAAAAAGATTTGGCACTGGCTTGGGCATTCCATTCGCATTCAAAGTATGTGATGTTTTAGGTGGAGCGTTAGCGTTTTCATCAAGAAACAAAGGTGGCACTGTAATTACCATCAGACTGCCCATGGTATTAAACGTATCGAATCTTTAATCTGATTTAATCAAACAATAATTGAGGCGAATGTTCTCAAAGCCAAATTTTTAAGGCCTCTTTAGATAAATATTGCTAGATTCATTGTTTATCCACTTGCCTTAATAGTTGTTTTTATCAACAATGGAGGAAGCCTTAAATATAAACCATGGTAGACAATGTAATGCTTAACCAACCCGTTCCAGACTTTCAGTTACCCGCGACTAGCAATAAAAATTTTCAACTATCTGATTACCTTGGCAAGACTGTAATCATATATTTCTACCCAAAAGATTCAACGCCAGGTTGCACCACGCAGGGCATACAACTTCGCGATACCTATACACAATTTCAACAGGAAAATGCTGAAATATTTGGTGTATCCCGTGACAGCTTAAAGTCACATGAAAACTTTAAAGACAAATTTACATTTCCATTTGAATTACTCTCGGATGCTAAAGAGCTGGCATGTAATTTATTTGGTGTGATAAAAATGAAAAACATGTATGGCAAGCAAGTTCGCGGCATTGAACGTAGCACTTTTATCATAGACAAAAGCGGAGTATTAATAAAAGAATGGCGCGGCGTTAAGGCAGATGGTCACGCGGCAGAAGTCCTTAACTTCATTAGTACCTTATAATTTATTTCAATCACTATTATTGGAAAGTTAATTTATGGCTAAAAAATCGGCAGGTGCAACAAAACTTTTTGTTTTAGATACCAATGTGTTAATGCATGATCCTTCAAGCTTGTTCCGTTTTGAAGAGCACGATATATATCTGCCAATGGTTACGTTAGAAGAGCTTGATAACAATAAAAAAGGCTTAACTGAAGTTGCTCGTAATGCACGCCAAGCCAGCCGTAACTTAGAAGAAATCGTAGGCACAGACTTAATTAACCTAGAACTCGGTTGCCCGCTTGCCATTAATGGCAATAAGCACGTTACCGGGAGATTGTTTTTACAAACATCACAAGTCACCGTTGAATTACCTGGCTTAGCAGGAAGCAAAGCAGACAACCAAATTCTAGGCGTAGTACTTGACCTAAGAAAGCACTACCCGACCCGTCAAGTAATACTCGTCAGCAAAGACATTAACATCCGCATTAAAGCCCGAGCAATGGGCATGCCAGCTGAAGATTACTTCAATGACAAAGTATTAGAAGATACCGAAATTTTATATAGCGGTATGAAAGAATTACCCGCTAATTTCTGGGAAAAACACAGTAAAGCCATGGAGTCATGGCAAGAATCAGGTCGCATGTTTTACCGGCTAACAGGCCCTTTATGTAAATCATTTTTAATTAATGAATTTGTTTTTTATGACTTCGAAAAACCTTTTCATGCCATAGTACGTAGTGTCGAAGGTAATACTGCTGTACTCGAAATCGTCAAAGACCACACGCTACCTAAACACAATGTGTGGGGCATTACTGCACGCAACCGAGAACAAAATTTTGCGCTCAACTTATTAATGGACCCGGAAATAGATTTTGTCAGCCTGCTAGGACAAGCTGGCTCTGGAAAAACATTGCTCACATTGGCGGCAGCTCTAACTCAAGTTTTAGACAAGAAAATATATGCTGAAATCATCATGACGCGCGTTACCGTTCCTGTTGGTGAAGACATTGGTTTCTTACCTGGTTCTGAAGAAGAAAAAATGGCACCTTGGATGGGGGCACTTGAAGACAATCTCGATGTGCTCAATAAATCTGATGATGAAGCTGGAGATTGGGGGCGCGCCGCTACTCAAGATCTGGTACGCAGTCGCATTAAAGTAAAATCGCTCAATTTTATGCGTGGACGTACATTCTTACAGAAATTTTTGATTATTGATGAAGCGCAAAATTTAACGCCTAAGCAAATGAAAACACTTATCACCCGTGCAGGCCCAGGCACTAAAGTTGTATGTTTAGGCAATATTGCTCAAATTGACACTCCGTACCTCACGGAAGGGAGCTCAGGACTCACCTACGTTGTCGATAGATTCAAAGGTTGGGGGCATAATGGTCATATCACATTAATGCGCGGTGAACGTTCACGCTTGGCAGATTTTGCCGCAGAAATCCTATAATGCACATGCGCAAAGGGTTTTACACATTACTTGCCGCGCAGTTTTCATCTGCACTGGCTGACAATGCCTTGTTATTTGCAGCCATTGCCTTATTGGGGCAAATGGGTGCACCTGACTGGCACAAACCGCTGCTACTACAGTTTTTTGTAATTTCCTACATTATTCTTGCCCCATTTGTCGGTGCATTTGCAGATGCTCGCCCCAAAGGTCAGGTAATGTTTATTTCAAATGCTATAAAATTTGCGGGTAGCCTAGCGATGCTGTTAGGCATGCCGCCACTCTATGCATATGGTATTGTTGGTATCGGTGCTGCCGCATATTCACCAGCAAAATACGGGATATTGACCGAGCTATTACCCCCAGAAAAGCTCATTAGCGCCAACGGATGGATGGAAGGCTCTACTGTAATTGCTATCATTCTAGGCGCTATCCTAGGTGGAAAGCTTGCCAGCATATCTCCCCAAGGTGCCATTATTGCCATTACTGCCACCTACCTGATTGCAGCTGGATTCAATATGTTCATACCTAAAACGCCAATTGATCACGCTATTCAGAAAAAAAACTTACTGTTTATATTAAGAGACTTTTACCTGTCATTCATTTCACTTTGGCGCGATCCTCAAGGTCAAGTTTCACTTGCTGTGACCACTTTATTCTGGGGTGCGGGAGCAACGTTACGATTAGTAGTAGTGGCATGGGCAATTACTACACTACACTTTACATTTGACTATGCAACTCAGCTTACAGCTGCCGTAGCACTTGGAGTTACTTTTGGCTCAATTATTGCCGCACGTTACATTACACTTGAAAACTCTGTGAAAGTGCTTCCTGCAGGCATTGTGATGGGGCTACTTGTAATTGCGATGATTTGGGTTAATCAATGGTTTTTGGCAGCCACACTATTATTTATTATTGGTATTCTCAGCGGCTTCTTTGTTGTTCCCCTCAATGCACTACTTCAGCATAGAGGGCACTTACTTATTGGAGCAGGCCACTCAATTGCAGTACAAAACTTCAATGAAAATTTAGGTATTTTGATTTTAAGCAGTGGCTATACCCTAATGGTCAAAGCACATATGCAAATTAACGACATTGTGGTGGTTTTTGGCTTATTCGTCATCATCACGATGAGTGCTATTAACCGACATTATCGTTGTCAAGTTAGACCGCAGCTATAAATCATAACGTGCGACCAATTTAACAACCACGCCTAGTGAAGTTTAACTTGCGACTCGGTACGTCGGCTTATCATTCGAGCAATTGTCTTCAATGCCACATCCCATATACCATGCAGTGCCATTAAATGCATTTTGTATAATGACTTATACATAATTCTTGCAAACATACCTTCAATAAAGAGACTCCCTCCTGTAATGGCCCCCATCAAATTACCAACCGTAGTATGGTGTCCTAAATTCACGAGAGAACCATAATCTAAATAGGTATATTGTGGCAAATCTTTTCTACCGGCCACACGACATTTAATCGTCTTAACCAACATACTTGCCTGCTGATGTGCCGCTTGCGCTCTAGGTGGTACAGTACCTTCATCATGGCTAGTATCATTACCCGGCATTGGGCAGGCAGCGCAATCACCAAATGCAAAAATATTCTCATCTAGAGTAGTTTGCAAAGTGCGGTGGACTTTCAGCTGATTTATTCGATTAGTTTCAAGGCCATCAATCTCACGCAGAAAATCTGGGGCCTTAATACCCGCAGCCCACACAACTAGTGCTGAAGGTATAAAGCGCCCACTATGCGTAAAGACGCCTTTATCTGTAACCTCAGTCACACGCTCCCCGGTATACAGATGAACTCGTAACTTTTTAAGCTCAATTTCTACTGAATTAGATAACTTGCGTGGCAATGCCGGTAGTAGGTACTTACTGGCCTCAATCAGCGAAATGTTGATATCATGGTCCGGATCAATCTTATCAAGACCATATGCTGTTAATTCACGTGTCGTATTATGTAACTCTGCAGACAACTCCACACCCGTTGCCCCAGCCCCTACAATAACTACCTCTAACTGCCCGGCCTGCACTGGTGCAACTTGTGTTTGCGCACGCAATAATGCATTGTGCAATCGGCGATGAAATTTCTCTGCTTGGTCTTGAGTATCTAATGCAATTGAATACTCACGTGCACCCTTAACACCAAAATCATTGGTTGTACTGCCAACAGCAATTACTAAAGTGTCATATTGCAATGTACGGCGGGGTATAACCTCTATACCATCTTCATCGTAATGCGGCGATATTGATATTTCGCGTTTTGATCTATCCAAGCTATCCATGCTACCTAAGCGAAATTTAAAGTGATGCCAGTGTGCTTGCGCTATATAAACTAACTCATGCTTTTCCGGATTCATACTTCCTGCAGCAATTTCATGCAACAATGGTTTCCAAACATGCGTTGTGGACTTATCCACTAGCGTAATTAGGGCTTTTCCTTTGCGACCCAAAGTGTCACCTAACTTGGTTGCAAGCTCTAGCCCTCCTGCACCACCACCTACTATAAGCACTCGATGTAGGTTCTCTTGTTTATTTTTATCCATTAATACTCAACCCTAACTTCATTTACAACTAGCCTTTACGCTTACTCACAAAGAAACGAGTTATAGCTAGAAATAAAAAAGCGCCTGCTAACTACTAGCAAGCGCATTATAAATAATTCAGAAATTACTCATTACCTGTAATCTTGCTCAAACTACGCACCCAAGAAATAACTTTCAATAACTCATCAGGTGTAATACCATTTTTTGGATCAGTGGGATCCATTAAACCAATACCTTTGGCACCCATACCACCATTAGTTCCGTGCCAAACTGTTTCAAACATACCTTTATTGGTAGCATCTTTGGGATAACGAAAGTCTGGCCCAGTTAAACCTGGACCGACTTGGCCTTTAGCTTCAGGACCGTGACATTGAGTACAAGAATACATCTGAAATATTTTCTTCCCTTTTGCAATAGCCTCTTCATTACCTACATATGAGTTTTTACCAGTTGTCATAAACTCTTTTGCAGCGGGTGTATTAAATAACGCAGCGTCTATAACCAATGGCTTGCCATCTTGGGTAGTAACAAAATCGATCATTTTTTCATTTGTTGCAACAGATGGCGTGGCAGCATCAACACTAGACGCCCCTTTCTTATCGCAAGCACTTAAAAACACCAACAAAAGCATTAAGAATAAATTGAACTTCGTTTTACTCATTTCGAGTCTCCAAATTTATAGGGTTACCACATGCAGAAAGTTTCACAACATAAAAAAACGGCTACTGTAATTATACAGTAGCCGTTTAAGTTGAACAGTAGGTAACTAAGCTTAGTTACCTATGCAATCCTATTTCAACCAAGGCTTATCACCACCACCTTTATATTCTGAACGCAACCAGCCAATAATCTTCAAAATCTCATCGGTTGATGGGTTATCTGGATTACTTAATTGCTGATGCCATGTCATCATCCCGCCATTACTACCACCGGCAATAGTCTCAAACATACCTTTATCGGTAACATGCTTAGCATACTGCCAGCGCTCATCTGTAATACTTGGACCAACCTGACCGCCAGCATTAGGGCCATGACATTGGGTGCAAGAATAAAGACCAAATTTCTTTTTTCCTGCCTTAGCGGCAGCAGGGTCATTTGCAAAAGCTTTTGTATATGGGTTAATACAAGTCTCTAGAAACTCTTTCGCTTGTGGCGTATCAGTGTCTACTTCTTTAATGCCTAATGGACTGCCGTCTTTTGTTGAAACAAGATTGCAAGCTGCGCTTGCTTGTGTAGATAAAGTTAAACCTACAAATCCAAGCATTGAAATTAACAACGCTACTTTAACTGCTTTATTGCCTAACATGTCATCTCCTAATGTAATGAATTTAGCTACGTACATACATGCTAGTGCATTATTGGACGTGTAACTATATAACGCCTCAGTTTTTTAAGTGGTTGACGTACCCACCTGAAACAAGTTCGTAATATTACTCTGTTTTTGGAATTGCGTCACCGCGAGCTTCCACTGCATGCGGATGCTCTTTACGATAAACTTCTGTTACGCTATCGCCCTCTACTATTGGGAAATGAGGAATACCGTAATCATCAAGTATTTGATTTATCTTATCCTGATTGCGATCCAAAGCACCTTGTATCAAAGCTAAACGTGCTTTATCCGATTTACGAACACCTAAAGATATATTCCAATATTCTTTACCCTTAACGTTTACATTCTCGTACTCAGGAATATTAACTACCACTAATGGAATGCTGGCATGCTTCGCAAAGTAACCACCAATAGGGCCCCAAGCAATGGCAACATCAATATCACCCTTAACCAAATCATCGATCAGAAAACTTGACGGTAAATTTAAATCACGTTGCATGCGATATGGCCTAGCATTTCCCATTAGGTTATGGTCATTAAGGGGGATTGTTGCAGGGCTTTGACCAACGATACCAATCACACCCTTACGTAAGTCAGGTGAGTCCCAATCCGTAATATTGTAACCACTACTTTTTCTATATACAAATACATGCCCAGTACGATAATAAGGTTTTGAAGTTAACATCATATCGTTATCTGGCGTAGTACCCATGACCACATCACATCTTTTAGCATTCAACGTGTTACGAATAAAACCCATACGGTCATACCAAAATTGAAATGTCAGTTTTTTACCTAAATCTTTAGCCAATACTGCTGCAATTTTATTCTCAAAGCCTTCTTGCTTTCTGTTCGAGAAGGGCAAACTATCTTGGTCGGCACAAACCTTAAACTCCGTACCATCATCCACACGTTGAGCTTGACCACCGCGACCAGTCTCAAGATCTACGGAAATTGAATCCTCTGCTGCAAAAGTATTTGCAGACAGCACTAAGCTCGTTATTACACTTAGTAATTTTACGTATTTCAGCATTATTTATTCCTTATCGTCAAATATGCGGCTTAAGTCAACCGTTGAATCTGTAGAGTGTATTTTCATTTGAAAGTTCTATGCTCCATCACTTACTTTGCTACACTAAATAGAGCAACTTAATATTGTAACTAGTTTTAGCCCACCATGGGTATTAAATGTATGAAAAAAATCTTTCCAAACAATAAGCTACAAATAAAAACACCCCGACGAATCGGGGTGTTTTTATTTGAACTAACTTAAGTAGTTAGCTAATAATTCAAGCTTACGATTACAGTTTTCACTGCAATCGTAAAACGTTAAATTATAGGCTGAATACTGTCAATGCACCGCCGCCAGGAGCAGCGTTGTAACGTGTTAACTCTTTGTAACCACCAGCAGCACCAAGTGCGTCTGTGTCGTTAGTCATACCAAGGTTCATAGCAACGCCAGCCCAACCACCAATACCTGATAGAACACCAACGTATTGTTTGCCTTTGTTACCGTATGTGAATGCATTACCAATCACACCAGAACCAACTTGGAATTTCCAAAGTTCTTTACCTGAGTTAGCATCAACAGCCTTGAACCAACGATCAAGAGTACCGTAGAACACTAGGTTTGAAGCAGTAGTTAAAGCACCACCCCAAGCTGAGAATTTCTCTTTGTTGTACCATACTTTTTTGTTTGTCATTGGATCATAAGCGCCGAAACCACCCATAACACCGTCTGGACCAGCAAACATAGTCAATGTAGCACCAACCCATGGTTGACCAGCAATGTATTTAGATTCAACTGGCTCGTATGTCATACATACGTGGTTCAGTGGTACATACATTAAACCAGTTT
>DAIDAH010000063.1 GCA_027310735.1 Methylotenera sp.
GCCCAAGCCTAAGAACGCCAAGAAGCCAATGAGGTACATCAGTCCATACCAGTGAATGCCAAAGGAGCCGATATGAATTGCAATAGGGTCAAATTGTGGGTGCACAAACATGAGGATCAGAGCCAATTGAAAGAAGGCTGAATTTTACCTAAGTTTTAATATTTTAAGGCTTATTTAAAATAATAATGCGTGATTAGTGTTGGCTTGCAAGATAGCGCTGAGTTGTTCGTGCCACTAAACCTTAGTTGCCGAGTTATCTTGACTGTCAGCAACGTTTGCTTCAATCCAATTTGCATAAGGGGTATAGATGTGGTCGAGCGCGATGGCGTGAATGGCTGGCAGTTCATAGGGATGCAGTTCTTTGATGGCAAGTTCAATAGCTGCGTAACCTTTGCTGGTGGTTTTGAATAGCACACGAAACTCTTTCTCATTCTGGACAGCATCGTTCCAATGATAAAAGCTCTCAATTTCTGATATTTGCGCGCAGGCCGCGAGCTTGCGCTCCACCAGCGTGCGAGCCATAGATTGCGCTTCAGCAAGGCTGCTAACAGTCGTAACGACGGCGATATATTTCATATGGTTATGGGCGCTTATTCGTTGAGGAGCCAGATTCTAAAATAATACGCCATGCAGCAAGTTTTTGCTCAAATGTCATGGCTGCATGCGCCGGGCTTGTTGAAGGCAGGCGAAACAAGTTCGGCATACTGTTATTGAGACTTTTCAGCACGAGCTGCTTGAACAAATGCTCTGCTTTTGCCCCGTTAAAGAATACATGCGTGATATGCCGATGTGTTTGGAAAAACGTCAGAAAGTCGTTGGCAATCAGCGTGTCACCCTCAATCATGGCATCAAGGCTGCCCTCTCGTTTGCATGACTGAAGCACATCCCACAATGCAATTTTCGCTGATTTTAGTGCCTGCACTTTCTCTTCATAAGGAGAAGCTAAATTAAATTGAAGAAGCTCCGCCATGATGCGCCAAAAAGCATTTTGCGCATGCGCGTAATACTGGCTAGCCGTCAGCGATGCGCACCCCGGCATCGAGCCAAGGATAAGCACTTCAGCATGCTTATCTTCAATGGGTTCAAAACTATATATGCGTGCCACAGATAAAATCTAGCGTTGCGTTAAATGTACGATTAGGCATATCACTGAATGTTAGTTTTCTCTCTGTTGAATCGTCCGTTCAATACGGCGATCAGGCACTAACCATAAAAGTGCAACTAGCACGTAAACTCCCTGTGCAAGCCAATGTGACCAAAATGAGGCTGCAATGCCTATGCCATACAATAGTGGTGAAGTTTTTCCTTTCCAATCGCTCCCCAACGCAAGCTTAAGAACCGAGCCGCGCCCCTCGCTAGTGATAATGGTGCGCTGTAATACCCAATAAGCAATAGCCGCCATCAGCAACACGACGCCATATGCCGCTGTTGGTACAGAAGCGAAGTGGTTTTCGCCCATCCAAGCTGTCGCGAATGGGAATAAGGATAACCAAAACAATAGATGTAGATTTGCCCACAGAATTGCACCAGATACCTTTTCTGTTGTATGAAACAGGTGGTGGTGATTATTCCAGTAGATGCCTATGTAAATAAAGCTGAGTACGTAGTTCAAGAATACGGGGAAGATGGGCATTAGCGCCTCAATACTCTCACCGTGAGGCGCTTTCATTTCAAGCACCATAATGGTGATGATGATTGCAATCACGCCGTCACTGAATGCCTCTAGTCTGGTCGTTTTCATCATTACTCCTAGTAATTTCTGGCACCCCGCTTGATGGAATAATAGGGACTTCCTCCACTCGGAACGGCATCATTGTGCCACGATTGAGTTTTCGCGAATTCAATCAAAATGAGGGAGGAAGTCATGAAACATATTACAACGATAGGCATCGATTTAGCAAAAGAAGTATTTGCCGTCTGTGCCATGGATAACACTGGTGCCGTGATCTACAACAAACTCTTAAAACGAGATGCTTTTGTCAACTGGGGATTGCAACTCCCAGCAGGCACTCGTGTCGTCATGGAAGCCTGTGGCTCATCCCATCACTGGGGTCGCTGGTTTGCAGCACATGGTCACACGGCGCAACTCATCGCGGCTGAATTTGTACAACCATTTCGTAAAAGCCTAGCCGCCAAGAATGATAAAAATGATGCAGAAGCCATTGCCATCGCTTCCCGTCAAGCCACAATGCGTTATGTTTCGGTTAAAAGCATTGCGCAACAAGAAGCCCTAGTCTGGCATCGTCTACGAGAAGGCTACAAAGAGGAACGCACCGCACACCTCAATCGCATCCGTGGTTTACTTGGAGAGTTTGGCATTTGGCCAAGTAAAAGTGCAGACAAGCTCATCCGCTCGCTCCCAAAACTCAGTACCGATAGCAATACTCCAGTTGGCGTAAGGTCAGCCATAGAGCAAACACTACAATATCTCAAAGAACTACACGCGCAACTCGACCAATGTGATCAACAGATTGCACAACACCTCAAGACTCAGCCAGAAGCCCAGCGACTCACTGAAATGACTGGTATCGGCACACTCACCGCCAGTGCAATCAGCAGCACAGTCGTCGATGCCAAACACTACAAGAATGGACGCCAATTTGCCGCATGGCTAGGCTTAGTCCCCAGACAAATGAGTTCAGGCGGTAAAACCAAACTGGGTCGCACCAGTAGGCGCGGAGATGCTTATCTCCGAAGCTTGTTAGTGCAAGGCGCGAAGAGCACACTCCAAGTCGCGCTTAGACAAACCCCAGATAAAGCCAATCGACTACAGCTTTGGATCGCGCAAATGTATGTGCGCGTAGGCTATCACAAGACGCTGGTCGCCATAGCGAACAAACATGCCAGAACGATCTGGGCAATACTGGCAAGAAACGAACGATATGATGCAGATGCTTGGCAGCGGATGAGTGTTAGCGCCACGTAGTATCAGTTAATCTGCGAAACAGAAATGCCAAGCTATATGAAGTAACAGAATCACCTGCAAAGTGAGATAGTGTTGAGGTAAGACCGAGCGTAGAGAGAACCTGACTAACCCTGTGGCCAACACCTAAAAGAACAATCCTGATCAGAGCGTTCTTGTTAGGCCGATGAAGGAATGAGGTCTCTGCGCGCGGCTATTATCATGGCCCGCGAAAGAAACAAATGATCCGCAACAAGGCCGACTAGAGAGATGCAGTCAATTCCTTAATGCCAAAGCACGACAGCAGGTTTTTAAGCGGTAAAGTAAGGAAGTAAACGCAAAAACAGAAACTCAATCACACCCGTAAAACGGGTGTTAGGATGATTTTGCTTGACAGGTAGGGGAAGTCCCTAGAGATGGGTTAGGCACGGCTTTCTTCCTTTCCGTCCCGCTTCTCAACTGCTTTCAAGGCACCTTCAGGAAGTTTTTTGTATAGCTCTGCAATCTTTTTGGGTTTGGTAATCCGATCCTCGACGACAAAATTGACCATCTCAAAAAGGCTATATGCAATCGATGGTTCATCATCAATGCTAATTTCGCCAGGATGTACTGCATTGTTTCCGACTACTCGGCAGTAATCCAAGGCTTGCTGTACCTCCACAGGCATGCCAGCCTTTACAAGATTGCCAATCTCGTCATTTATGTTCTTTCCAGGCTGACCTAGGGCAAGGATTAGTTTTTGAATTACAAGGCGCATGAGCGCAGCCGCGGCCTTAGGCGAGCGTGCTGCTATATCTCTGGCCTCATTGTAGTCATCTACGCAACTAGCAGGTAGGTCTTCATGATGGGATTGAACTGGAGCTTCACTTGGAACAATCATTCGCTCTTTGTACCAATAGCTTTTTTTCTGGCAGTGATCACAACTCGAATAGGTAAACGGGGATCGGCTTGTGCTTCCTTGGAATTCAAGATATGCCCAAATCTGTTTTGCGTAGACGTGACAGAGTGGGCAGTGAAAATTTGATTCTCCATAGACCGGTGGATAGTACTTAGACATATTTAAATTCCAAGTTAAAGGCGCCTAACAGTTTTTAAGTGGACGCATGCATCCGCATAACAATATTGTAAATGTTGATTTTGACATGTTGTTTTTCTTTTTAAATCTTATAGTTAGGTGTTTCCCTATCCGTATAATAATAAATAGCCAGCATGGATGCAAATCGTTTAGTAAAAATGCTTTTTAAATAACTAATTATTTGAATTTTTGGTTAAATCAATCATGAAATTCGGATACTCAACATTAAAAAACAGATGTTCTGCAAGCCGCGCGGGTATTGCCTTGCAGAGCACATCTATTTGAAGGCTATTTCTTAGCGTCTAGCGTTTCCCAGCGTGCTAGCAAGCTTTCTAACAGACCATCAATTTCAATGAGTCTAGCTTGTAAGGTCTTCACTTTTTCTGCCTGTGCTTTGTAAATCTCAACATCCGCCAATTGCGTATTGATGTCGGTTTGTTCTGCTTCTAGTTGTTCAATCTTAGCCGGAATTTCATCTAACTCTTTTTGTTCTTTAAAGCTGAGTTTTACCGCAGCTTTAACAGGGCTTGCGGCTGCATTCTGTTTGGTGTTGGACTTTGCAGCCTGCGCTAACTCGGCGGCACGCTTGTCTTCGCGGCTATCTTGCAAGCGTTGTTGTGAAAAGCGTAGCCAGTCATCGTAACCACCACCAAACTCGGTGAGTACGCCATTACCTTCAAACGCAATGACTTGCGTGACGGTGTTTTCCAGGAATGCTCTATCGTGGCTGACTAAGAACAAGGTGCCTGAGAACTCTTGTAGCAAGCTTTCCAGCAACTCCAGCGTATCAATATCTAAGTCGTTGGTCGGCTCATCCAGCACCAGCACGTTGGCTGGGCGCGCAAATAGTCGGGCGAGGAGCAAGCGGTTACGTTCACCGCCAGAGAGTGATTTGACGGGTGAGCGAGAGCGTTGTGGCGGAAACAAAAAGTCTTCCAGATAGCTGATGACATGTTTGCGTTCATTACCAATCTCCACAAAGTCTGAGCCGGGGCTGATAGTGTCTGCCAGTGTGGCTTCTTCATCCAACTGTTCGCGCATTTGGTCAAAGTAGGCCACGTTGATTTTAGTGCCGCGTTGAATGTCGCCGCTGTCTGCTTCAATGTCGCCTAGAATAAGTTTGAGTAGGGTGGTTTTGCCAATGCCGTTCGGGCCGAGCAAGCCAATTTTGTCGCCGCGTAAAATACGTGTGCTGAAGCCGTTAATTAGCGTTCTACCACCGTAGGCTTTAACGACGTTTTCTAGTTCTGCCACCAATTTTCCGCTGCGTTCGCCAGCATCCAGATTCAACTTAACGTTACCTTGGCGTTCACGTCTTGCGGCGCGATCCAAGCGCAAGGCTTCCAATCTGCGCACACGACCCTCGTTGCGGGTGCGGCGCGCTTTAATGCCTTGGCGTATCCATACTTCTTCTTGCGCCAGAAATTTATCAAATTTAGCCGCGTGGGTTTCTTCTACTGCGATGAGTTCTTCTTTCTTGACTTGATATTGGGTGAAGTTGCCGATGAAGTCGGTGAGCTTGCCACGGTCTAGTTCTGTGATGCGCGTGGCTAATCTGTCCAGAAAGCGTCGGTCATGGGTAATGAAGAGTACGCTGCCGTTAAAGCCTAGTAGCAGGTCTTCCAGCCACTCAATCGCCTCTAAATCCAGATGGTTGGTCGGCTCATCCAGTAGTAACACCTCAGGCTCGGCTACCAGCGCGCGGCCCAGTGCTACGCGCTTGCGCCAGCCACCAGACAAGGTTGAAACCAACGCATCGGCATTGAGCTTCAAGCGGCTTAATACTGTTTCAACACGGGATTGTGCTGCCCAGCCATTTTGCGCATCTAAATCATGTTGCAGTGCCTGCATTTTTTCCATCAGTACTTCGATATCCGCATCGGGCATGCCCATGTCATGCGTTACTTGATGGTAGTCAATGATGGTTTGTTGTAATGCGCCCAGCCCTTCGGATACGGCTTCAAATACCGTGTGCTCAGGATCTAATTCTGGCTCTTGTGGCACATACACCACACGGGCACCGGGCGCGCGCCATACATTGCCTTCATCGAGTTTGATCGCGCCGGCAATAGCCTTTAATAAGCTGGATTTACCTGCGCCATTACGGCCAATCAGGCCGACACGTTCGCCTTCATCCAGCTGGAATGCAGCATGGTCGAGTAGGGCGTGGTGACCAAAGGCCAAGCTGGCATTGTCTAGGGTGATGTATGGCATGATGGATTGCTTTCTCTATAAATTGTTCTATTGTTAACAGTGCTATGGGCGCTTATTTGCCAAGCATGGCACGGATATTGGCCATTTTGGACTTGCCGAAATCTTTGCTGGCTTCTGGGTCTTTATTGAACGGGTTGCCAAAGTGGCGCACATCATCTTTGGGTAATTCACTGATAAACCGGCTCGGTTCGCACATTTGCATTTCGCCGGCACGTTTACGCTTTTTACACCATGAAATGTTGAGCGACTTTTGCGCGCGGGTAATGCCCACGTACATGAGGCGGCGTTCCTCTTCGATGCGGTCAGTGTCTATGCTTTCGCGATGCGGCAATATGCCTTCTTCGCAGCCGATTAAAAACACATGACCAAACTCTAAACCTTTGGCGGCATGCAGCGTAGAAAGTTTCACTGCATCAGGTTCGCCATCTTCGCGGCCTTCTAACATGCTGATGATAGATACCATCTGCGTAAGTTCAAGCAGGTTTTTACCTTCAGTTTCGTTGCCAAATTCGGTACTCGCTTCACCTTTTTTGGTGAGCCAGTTGATAAAGTCCATCACATTGCCCCATTTGCTTTCGGCGGCACGTGGTTCTGCCGTGTCATACAAAAAGGCTTCGAACTGTATCGTGCTCAATAAATCATTTAGCACTTCGCCAGCTGGGTCGCGCACGGCTCTGGCTTGCAGTTTGTTGATGTATTGGCAAAAGTTGAGTAAGTCATCTAACTGCTTATTGCCAATTTCGCTTTGAAACTCGCCTTCAAATGCGGCTGCGAATAATGAGATTTTATGTGTGCTGGCAAATTCGCCTAGCCGCTCCAGCGTGGTGTTGCCGATGCCTTTTTTAGGCGTAGTCGCGGCGCGGATAAACGCAGGGTCATCGTCTTCGTTAGCAATCAGGCGTAAATAGCTGATGACATCTTTAATCTCGGCTTTATCAAAAAATGATTGTCCGCCAGAGATGGTGTAGGGGATTCTATGATTGCGTAAATGCTGCTCAAAGATACGTGCCTGATGGTTGCCGCGGTACAAAATTGCGTAGTCCAGAAACTTGGTGCGATTTTCAAACTTATGCGCTTGCAGCTTCATCATAACCGATTCAGCCTCGGCTTCTTCGCTCATGGCGGCCGACACTTGAATCAAATCGCCAGTGCCTAAATCGCTCCATAGTTTTTTTTCAAACAGCCTGGGATTGTTGCTGATGACCTGATTTGCCGCGCGTAAAATGCGCACGGTAGAGCGATAGTTTTGCTCTAACTTGATGACCTTGAGTTTGCTGAAGTCTTCAGTCAATTGACGTAGATTCTCTACATCGGCGCCACGCCAGCCGTAAATCGCTTGGTCATCGTCACCCACGGCGGTAAATTGGCCACGCACGCCCGTGAGCATTTTCACCAGCTTGTACTGGCAGGCGTTAGTATCCTGATATTCGTCAATCAGCAAGTATTGCAACTTGCGTTGCCATTTATTCAGCGCTTCTTCATGTTGCTCAAACAACTCAACCGGCAATTTAATCAGGTCATCAAAATCTACCGCTTGATAGGCTTTTAGCGTTTGCTGATACAGTTGGTAGACTTTTGCTGCGGCATGGGCGAGTTCTTCCTCAGCCAGTGCTCTGGCTTGGTCTGGATTGATAAACGCATTTTTCCAGGCTGAAATCTGGAATTGGGTTTTGCGTAGTAGTTGTTTATCTGTTGTCGCTAAAATATCCGCCACAATCTTGAAGCTATCGGAGGAGTCCAAGATCGAGAACTGCGGTTTGTAGCCGAGTAACGCTGCTTCGGTACGCAGCATTTGCAGGCCAAGCGAGTGAAATGTGGCAATTGTTAAGCCTTTGGTGCTTTTACCCTGCATGATCTTGCCAACGCGCTCTTGCATCTCGCGAGCAGCTTTATTGGTAAAGGTAATCGCGGCGATTTCTTTAGGGTTATAGCCTGCCTCATCAATCAGATAACTAATTTTTTGGGTAATGACGCGTGTTTTTCCACTACCAGCACCAGCCAGCACAAGTAACGGACCATCAAGATATTTAACTGCCTCGCGCTGTGGCGAGTTAAGGGAGTTCAGCATGCATCACTTACTTAAATTTAATTGCGGGAAACTGGAATTAGAGACACAAATCAAGCATGCTATTTTAGCGTTTAAGAACATAACTAGCTATCTAATCTTAGCCGCTAAGTACATAAAAGAATTTATGTAGTGATTGGTTGGTTCGGAATTAAAGTCAACTTATTGATTCTTGGCGGCCTGTAATTTCTGCGAAAAATCAAGTTAGGTTTATGCCGCAGATCAAGGTCGTCTGGCATATAATCATCGGATTTGAAATTCAAGGGTAAGCGGTCTTGAGTAAAGACCGAGATGCTTAATAAATATAAATTACTATGATAGATAGACTTAATAAAACTTCGATATGCAGCATTGTTTTTTTGGATATTATTGGCTATTCAAAGAAATCAGTTTCTGAACAAATTGATGATAAAACGCTTTTCAACGAGTTAATAAATGAGGCTATTAAGAACGTAGCGCAAAATGACCGTATTATTTTAGATACAGGAGATGGCGCTGCGATTACATTGATGGGTGAGCCTGAAGAGGCTTTGTTTATTTCTTTGACTATTCGTGATGGTATTTTGCTTCACAATAAAAGCACTGGACAGTCGTTACGTGTGAGAATCGGCATTAACCTAGGTTCGGTTCGTGTGGTGAATGATATTAATGATCGACCCAATATTGTCGGCGACGGTATTAATGTCGCGCAACGCATTATGAGTTTTGCTGGTGAGAATGAAATATTGGTTTCTCGGTCTTATTATGAGGTAACCTCTAGGTTAACCAAGGAAATGAGTGGCATGTTTACATACTCTGGAGTTAAGCATGATAAGCATATTCGAGAGCATGAAGTGTATGTGATTAAGCCAATTGAAAACGACGAAAATAACGTAGCTGTAAGTGATTTTTCGTCCAATAAGGGTAATATAGAGCCACCCGTATCTGGCAATAAAGTGAATATTTTAAACAGGATGCTATTGGCAAGTATGGTGTTGTTAGCAGGGTTTATTGTTTTGTACTTTATAACGAATCAATTTAAATCTGATTCCGCTGGTAAAGAAAAGTCTGCGCATGAAACTGTAGAAAATAATGCGAATCACACGCGAGCTAAAAAAACTCAGTCGGTCAAAAAATGCTCTCAAGCTGAAAGTGTTATGGGACAGTGTCGATAGTGCTATGTAGTTTTTTTAAAGG
Organism: Methylotenera sp.; assembly: GCA_027310735.1. Classification (GTDB taxonomy): domain Bacteria; phylum Pseudomonadota; class Gammaproteobacteria; order Burkholderiales; family Methylophilaceae; genus Methylotenera. The sequence continues at coordinate 9,433 of DAIDAH010000063.1, forward strand.
ATGATTTTATGAGATCTACTAAAGCCAGCGCCGCGATTGATCGGCTTAAACGACGTAGCGATAATGCGCTATATTCCATGACAATGAGTGGTAGTGGTCTGTTCACTCTAGTTTTGGCAACTGGAAACGGTGAGTCTAATCGTTTGTGTGACCCTATGATGATGGATGATTTCGTCGCATTTGTGAATGCCTACGGACCACAAACACCTAAGCGTGTGAGTAAGTTTGACGTGGCGTTTAGCAAGCAGCTAACTAGAAAGAGTTAATCGTTTGTTTCTTCTTCGTTGTCAGAAGCAGTATTTTCTTGAGCAATTAGCGGGTGGGTATTTTCGATCATCATTTCCCTACTTTGTGGCGTTTCCAAGCTGATTCTACCAATAGCACCGCTACGGTAATCTGTTAAAAAAGCGACAGCGGTTTTTTCGGTGTCCCATAGGCCATCATGTCGTTTATAAGAGCGGCGTTTAGCAATCGCTTCTAGCAAATCAACGCCATCCATTGTTGCTACATCCAGCTTCATTGCATCTAATTTGTAGCGAGCATTCAATAGTGCAGGGTAGCTTTGTAGTAAGTTATTCGCTAAAAATAGCGCAACATCTTCATCAATCACAGCATTGCGGCCAATGGCGTGGCTGGCAGCCAGCATGTAGCCATCAGAGTCATATTGGATTTTTGGCCACATCATGCCTGGTGTGTCCGTAATGCTCATGGTGTCGCTTAGATCAAAACGTTGCTGACTTTTCGTTACAGCCGGTTCGTCGCCGACTTTGGCAACGCGGCGGTTTAACAGCGCATTCATCAGTGTAGATTTACCTACGTTTGGGATGCCCATAATCAGCATGCGCAGTGGCTTTAAATGCGTGCCGCGGTGCGGTGTGAGGGCGAGGCAGAGCTTAGGAATTTTGTTGGCATCACCCGGTTTTTTGCACGAAAGCGCGACCGCTTTGGTGTTAGGTTGTTTGTTAAAGTAATTAAGCCAAGCTTGTGTAGCGGCAGGGTCTGCCAAGTCTGCTTTATTTAAAATTTTGAGTTGCGGGCGTTGGCGAAACAAACGCATTTCATCGATCATCGGATTATGGCTGGCAGCAGGCACACGCGCATCTAGCACCTCAATCACAATGTCGGTGAACTCCATTGTTTCTTCGGCTTTTTTGCGCGCTTGGGTCATGTGGCCCGGATACCATTGAATTGCCATTTATTTCATCTCCTCATCAATTCTGACTTTGTTGCCAGCGCTTCGCCGTACTAAACGTACTGTCTTCAGCTTGTCGCCTCGTCATCTTTTGATGATGAAACGAAATCAAAGTTAAATTTAACTTTAGTTACTTAATTGAGCATTTTAACATTTAGAAGTGAAAGCCAAGTTTTTATCTGCGTTCACACGTGTTTATCTGTGGTTCATTTGTTTTTGGCTTAAAATAGCGTCATGCAAATACCTGAAATTAAACCCAATCAATCTATAGAGCTACTCAAAGCGCTGCACATTCTCACGCGTGACGGTAAGTTGAATCAAGATAGTCGTCGCAAACTTAAGCAGGTTTACCATTTGGTGAATTTTATTGAGCCGCTTTTCAATGCTGTGATCGCTGAAAATCCTAATCCAATGCTGGTAGATCACGGTGCAGGGAAATCCTATTTGGGTTTTATTCTGTATGACTTGCTGATTAAACAACAGGCGACAGGGCAAGTAGTGGGTATTGAAACGCGTGGAGAACTGGTGGAGAAGTCTCGCGAATTGGCTGCATACTTGAATTTTGCACGCATGGATTTTCAGCATTTAACAGTGGAAGAATCTATATCTTCAAGCACATTACCAAGTACGGTGGATATTGTTACAGCGCTACATGCCTGTAATACGGCAACGGATGATGCAATACAGTTTGGCTTAAAAAAACAGGCTAAATATATGGTGTTAGTACCATGTTGCCAAGCCGAAGTTGCTGAAGTATTGCGGCGACATAAAAATGAGAGCTTCACTAAAACTCCGCTGAGTGAGATTTGGCGTCATCCTATCCACACGCGTGAATTCGGCAGTCAAATTACCAATGTATTACGTTGCTTGCAATTAGAGGTGGCGGGTTATCAGGTGACGGTGACAGAATTGGTAGGTTGGGAGCATTCTATGAAGAATGAACTGATTATCGCCAAATATACAGGTCAGCCACGTAAGAATGCACAGAATAGGTTAGAGGCTATTTTGTCTGAATTGAATTTAGAGGATTTAAGAACGAGATTTATTGGTTAATACAATAAGCAGTCTATTCTCTAGCGAGTTGTTCAGGGTAAGTGTTTTCTGACATGTTTTGGAAAGTAAACTATTTTGCTAAGCAAACCTAGAATAAAAAAACGGCAGCCAAATGGCTGCCGTTTTTATTTAAACTTAAAACAAAAGTAATTAGCTTAAGTCAACACGCTCACGTAACTCTTTGCCAGCTTTAAAGTGAGGTACATGTTTTTCAGGTACCTGCACTTTGCTGCCAGTTTTTGGGTTACGGCCCAAGCG
>DAIDAH010000064.1 GCA_027310735.1 Methylotenera sp.
GTTTTATATACGTCAAAAGTGAATGCCAATTAATTATTTTAAATAAAGTATATAATAAAATCATTGTGTTAACTTTTTTTAGTATTGCCTAATAATTCTATTGATATGCGGCGTTTAAAACATGCAAAACTCATTATTAAGCCTTGTGCAAAACGTAGCATCACATAAACTTTTTAAATTAAGTGTGCAGCAAGTTTCGTCTTAAACATTACAACATTCGTACCGAGCAGGCTTATTTGATTTGGATTAAACGCTTTATTTTGCACTTTGACAAGTACACACACCTACATCAGCAACTTAATAGCCAAGTGTATAATATTTCCTTTTAACTAAAGCCTATTCCCATGCGTCTCGTTGTTCAGGGCTCTGCCATTACTTACTCACATTTGTCGCACATTCACCAGCTGTGCTCCACTAGTGTTCAATTTACGCAAATCGCACAGCACGCCTATTACTTAGCCAATCAATCCGTATTGCCAGCCGTGCAGCAGTTTTGTGCAGAGCAGCATATTGATTGCGCTTACGTGCAAGACACACAACTGATGAATAAATTTAGTTTATGCGTGATGGACATGGATTCAACGCTGATCAGCATTGAGTGTATTGATGAAATAGCAGACATGGTAGGCATCAAGCCACAAGTGGCGGCGATTACTGAGCGCGCTATGCAGGGTGAACTGGACTTTGCTCAAAGCCTGCGTGAGCGCGTGGCTTTACTCAAAGGCTTGCAAGAGGCTGATTTGATGCGCGTGTTGAGTGAGCGTCTTAACCTAAACCCAGGCGCCAAAGAATGGATAGCCGCCTGCAAAAAGAATAACATCACTACTTTGCTGGTTTCTGGCGGCTTTACCTTTTTTGCTGACCGCGTAAAAGAAATGCTGGGTTTGGATTATGCCGTATCTAATACCTTAGAAATTATTGAAGGCAAACTGACAGGCAAAGTGTTAGGTCATATTGTGGACGCTCAAGTCAAAGCAGACCAGCTAGTAATGTTACGCGACAAGTTAGGGCTTACTAGCGCACAAACCATTGCCATTGGTGACGGTGCTAATGATCTGAAAATGATGGCGGCGGCTGGTGTGGGTATTGCCTATCACGCCAAACCAGTTGTGCAGACGCAAGCCACTTATGCGCTTAATTATGCTGGTTTAGATGGAGTTGCGAATTTACTTACGACTTAAATTGAATATCAGAAACATAGCTAACTACTAAATCGCACGACCTTTTACTCCTTCCACCTTCGAGGGGAGTACCAGCGCTTGGCATCCCCGTGGAATATACCAACTAAAGTTGGTTATTCACACGTGAAAGGCTGGGATGGGGGTAAAAAAGGACTGACCTATGAAACATTCAACCCCCATCCTAACTCTCCCCCTGCTTGGGAGAGGGAATCCTAGATGGTAATTTTCTGACCTCAAAATGATCGCGCTTAGGTCACCTCACCTAGGTCACCCACTTCGGACTTACACGGCAAGACTGATTTAGTTAGCTAATCAAATCAGCCAATTCTTCTTCACTAAAACCTGCCTGACGTCTGGCCTCAAGATTAAACGGCCCTTTCAGCTTAGGTGCCTCATATTCTTTGCACAATTGTGCAAAGATACTCAATGGCTCTAGGCCTTGCTGTTCACATAGCCAGTTAAACCAGTAATTACCAATCGCCACGTGGCCGACTTCATCACGTAAGATAATATCCAAGATATTCCCCACCAAAGCATCGCCCGCTTGTACAAGCTTGGATTTCAATTGTGGAGAAGCATCCAAGCCGCGCGCTTCCATCGTGCGTGGCACGAGCGCAATGCGCGCCAAGATACTTTCTTTGGTTTTATCTGCCATTTCCCACAAGCTATTATGCGCATCAAAATCGCCATAATTAAAACCTAGGTGCTGCAAATGCGCATGAAGCAAATTGAAGTGATATGCCTCTTCATCTGCCACTTGCAACCAATCGGCATAAAACTTTTGCGGCATATCACTGAATCGCCACACAGCATCTAGCGCCAGATTGATGGCGTTAAACTCGATGTGTGCAAGCGCATGAATCAAAGCCGCGCGACCTTCTGGCGTAGTCATTGCGCGGCGTTTGAGTAACCTTGGCGCCACAAGGTCAGGCTTAGCTGGTCGACCTGGAATAGGCCGCGATACCATTGGCATTTGCCTCACATCTAAACGCACTTCTCCACATTGCCAAGCCGCAGCAAGCTTACGCGTCATGCCAACTTTGACCATTGCATCAGGTTCAGCTAAACAATCTAACGCGGCCTGCCGAAGCTCATTCAACGTAGCATTTGATGCCATACTTGACACTACTGCAATGGAATAAAGTCTAGTTCACCAGCTTTCATGTCTGGCACCATGAGATATTTTTCATCTTTGGTGAGGGCAATGTCTGCAGCAGATTGATAGCCTGATTTTATCTCGGTGACATCCCCAGCCATATTGATGCTAAATACCTTGCCGTTTTTCCAGTCACTCACAAACATCTTGCCATTGGAATGGTGCACTAAGCCATCTGCGCCGCCAAAGCCTTCCGCCAGATCCGTTAACACTTTGGTTTTCATGTTGTAGCTATACAAAACACCTGAGGCAAAATCTACAACCATAATGACATCTCCGGAATCATCCATCAGCAAGCCATTCGGTGCCAGAATACGTGCATCTTGCTGGTGATTGATCAGCAATGTCACCTTACCTTGCGGGTTGATTTTGTAGATCGCACCACCAACACTTTTAAGGTCCCCACTATCACTGACATACAAGTTACCGGCGATATCTGCCTCTAAATCATTTAAGAACATTGGCGGCGCCGGAAATGCACTTGCTGCAGCAAATACTTGTACTTGCTCAGGGTGATTCAGGTTGATTCTCAACACTTTCGGATTATCAGCGACATAGAGGTAATCACCAATAATAACCAAACCCTTAGGATCATCCAATCCTTTAGCAAACACTCTCGCCTTGCCATTTTCTATGACTGTAATCTGACCATCACCCGCTTTACCAAAGCCATTAATCTCAGACACGTAAATTTTGCCATTTTTTGCCTGAACCACTGATTCCGGTGTTTTCAAGCCTGTAATTTTTTGCATCACAGCGCCCTCCTTTTTCGCCTCACCGCCCTTAGACACACTAGCGCAACCACTAGTAATCAAAGCCATCATCAACACACTAGCTAAAAATGTTTTTTGCATCATGCTTCCTTTCATATTTAATTTAAATAAGCTTAACTGTCATTACAACATACGTTCTTGCGCCAACTTATCAAACTGCTTTAGTAAGGCATCGCGTAATGCGTGAAGTTCGCCCAGCCTCGTTAAGGCATCAACACTCCGCCCTTGTGATTTAAGCTCGCATAGCTCAGCAGCCAATTCATGTACCTGCTGATTCAACGGCTCTATCGCGGCAAAAGCCGCTAAAGTACCATAATGCGTAAAGCCATCTGCTTTTAACCACATAGCCATACGGCTCTGCTTATATCCTGACTGTAGCGGGGCTTCCCGTCCCCCCCTCAGATAACTTTCATTTGCTTTAACCCATGCGCGATGTTCTACAGCGACAACCACCAGCGGTAGATTCTCACGATTGAGCAAATGCTGATTACTCCAACTAGGGTCTGGGTGCCATTGAGAGACCCAAGCAGGCATATCTATTGCCGACATTGGGCGTGCAATCCCATAACCCTGAGCAAGGTCACAGCCTAATTGCAACAGTAATTTACCATGCTCAATGGTCTCCACGCCTTCTGCAATCACATGACGATGAAACGCTTCGGCCAAATTAATAACACCTTGCAAAATAGCCAAGTCATCCGGGTCATCAAGCATATCTCGCACAAAACTCTGATCTATTTTAAGCAAATCCACTGGCAAATGCTTCAAATAAGTGAGCGATGAGTAGCCGGTACCAAAATCATCCATTGCAAATTTAACACCAAGCTCACGGCAAGCTTCAATCACACTACATACATGCGACATATCTTCCAGCGCACTGGTTTCCAGTACCTCTAGCTCAAGACTAGATGGCTTAACTTCCGGATGCACAGCTAATAGCGCACGCAAGCGCTCAGTAAAATTAGCCTCTTGTAACTGCCGCGCACTAATATTTACGCTCACAGCAGTATCTAAACCAACAGCACGCCAGATCTGCATCTGACTTAAAGCGGCATCAATGACCCATTCACCGACCTCTATCCCCAGCGGATGATCTTCAATCACGGGTAAGAATACAGCAGGTGGTAGTAGACCTTTTTCCGGATGCTGCCAGCGAATCAAAGCTTCAGCACCAATCACCATGCCAGTACGCATATTCACTTTAGGCTGATAGTACAAGACAAACTCTTGCTCCTGCAACGCACGGCGAATCCGGTCCAGACTTTCATGATGTCCGCGAATACTGCTATCCTGCTCTGCATCAAAAATATGGTAACGATTTTTGCCCGCCAACTTGGCTTGGTACATCGCCTGATCGGCCTGCCGTTGCAATTGGTCTGCATCAATATCTTCAGCCTGAGGATAAAAGGTCACACCCAAGCTGGCAGAGACTTTTAATACAGCATCACCAATCTGTACAGGTTGAGCTGCGGCGGCAAGCATACGACTCAAAACTGGCACGCTAGACGCAACATCATCCAAATCAGCCAACACTGCAACAAATTCGTCGCCACCTATACGTGCCAGAGTATCACCTTCACGCAAAGCCTGTTTCAAGCACCCTGACAGCACAATCAATAGTTGGTCTCCAGCATCATGCCCATGATCATCATTAATCATCTTGAAACCATCAAGGTCTAGGAAAGCAACCGCTAGCAGCTTTCTACGACGCTGTGCCTGAGACATTCCCTGATGCAACCGATCCGCCAGCAAAACACGGTTTGGCAAACCAGTAAGGGCATCATAATGAGCAATATGTTCCAAATGATTTTGATGTTCTTTAATTGCCGTAATATCAGAAAAAAGTGCAACATATTGCTGAGTATTTCCCTCATCATCGTACACAGCACTAACTGTTTGCATTTCAGCATAGACCTCGCCATTCTTGCGCCGATTCCACACCTCACCGTACCAGTGCCCTTTCTTTGACAATGAACTCCACATTGCCGCGTAATGCGCTTTAGTTTGCCTACCAGAGCTTAGAATGCGTGGGTTCTGACCAATTATTTCATCCCGGTTATAACCAGTAATGGCGGTAAAAGCATCGTTCACATCAATAATAATACCGTTGGCTTCGGTAATCATGATGCCTTCTCGCGCATGTGAAAACACATTAGCGGCGAGTTGCAACTTTTGCTCCGCTAATTTACGGGCGCTAATATCGCGAGTGACAGCCAAATGTGCAATCTCACCCTTATTCTGAATCGGCACGGCATGTGTTTCCAGCCAGCGACGTCCACCCTTAAGCCCTTGTACTTCATATTCCATGCGTACAGACTCACCAGAAAGCACTCGCATATGCATATGCATAAAGGCCGCGCGATGTTCAAGAGCAATGACATTTTGCACAGGATGACCGACCAGTTGATCCAATGAATCAGCTTCAATCATCGCCAAACCTGCCGGGTTCATTGACACTAAACGCCCTTGCGCATCGACGATTTTTACGCACTCTGGCTCATTGTTAATAATCGTACGCAGATGTGCTTCACTTTCCGCAAGCGCTCGTCGCGTTAAAAACAAACGCAAGCCCAGCAGCAAAATTAATCCAAAAGCCGCGGCGGCGCTAATCACTTGCCATTGATAACGACTCCACACATCCTGCGATGTAAATGAGGGCGTCACATCGAAGGGTGCTATACGCAGCGCTCTCAACAAATCCGCTACCGGCGTATAGTCTGCAGGAACAACAAAACCGTGAATACCCATGGCACGTACCGCCGCAGTATTTCCATCCATGGTAAAGAGTGCACCAGCGACATGCCGCGCAAGGTTTTCATCTACCTGCGGCAATGCGGCAAAAGCCCACTCAGGATAAAGATGTGTAGAAACCGGTGTAGGGAAATTAGAAACATGCTGCTGATTAAGCACTGTGACCTGCTTCAAATCCAGCTTACCCTCACGCGCCATTGCCTCTAGCACACCAGTCCGCACAAACCCGAAATCGGCGTATCCTCTCAAAACAGCATTCACCACTTTATCGTGCGGCATACCTGTGACAAGCAGTTTGGCATCTTGCGGCAAATGAATACTGGCTTGCTCCAAAAGTTCATAAGCCTGCATTTGATAACCACCCAGAGAATCTGTACTGGTGACTGCAATCGTTTTGCCTTTGAGGTCGCTTAAGGTTGCAACATGTCCATTTACCCTGCTTTGACCTGCACCCTGTTTTACACGAGTAAATATCACACCGCCAAACTCTGTACTTGGCTGACCATTTTCTAACACAGAGAGTGTGGCAAGTGGCGCAGACATTTCACTACGCTTGGTCAACAACACATAATGTCCTGGATTGGTCAGTACAAAATCAAGTCGATGATTAGCAACAGCCTCCTCCATTTCAGGAAAAGTAAGTGCTTCGATAACAAAATCTCGCTGTGGAACAACCACTTTCAGCGCATCTGCCAGAGGCTGCCATTGCGTAAGAGTTTGCGGCTTAGGACGAAAGGCAAGTACACCGATTTTTACTGGTTCGGCTGAGAACGCATTAGCAAACGGGAATATGACGCCAGATAAACATAGCAGCAACAATGCTATGCGGCGGTATGCGTTAAAGAAGTTGCGTAAAAAGAATGTCACGGGGATATTCCCGTGCACACTTGCATTTTTATTGTTGTTATCAGGCTTCATTTACAGCCTGATTTTACCACAGGCGAACCAGCTAGCCTGTATATGCGAACCTTTTAATTGGCGGAATTTGGCTGGTATGTAATACGGTAAATAGCACCCATTTTATCATCAGACACATACAGCGCATGGTCAGCCCCCACAACCACATCCACAGGCCGTCCCCACGCATAGCCACCTTGCAACCAACCTGTTGCAAAATCTTCAATGGCACTTGGTTGATTATCCTTAAACCTGACACGCACTAGCTTATAACCTGACGGTTTCTTACGATTCCATGAGCCATGCAACGCGACAATTGCATCTTGCTGATAATCGGCAGGCCAGTTAGTTTTATCTAAAAAAGTAATTCCAATGGGTGTGGAGTGCGATGTAAAGGTAATCTCAGGCGCTTGCGCGGTCTGGCAGAATCCCACTTCGGCAGAAAAATTAGGATCAGCCATCAAGGCTTTTGACTTATTAGGATCCGCCCAGCAGTATGGCCAACCATAATGTTTGCCAGCCTCGATTTTATTCAAATGCTCCGGCGGAAACTCATCATTCACGGCACCGCCCTTGGTATCCGAACGCATGTCAGCACCTTCATTGGTAGCATACATTGCAGCCGTTTGCGGATGCCAAGCAAAACCTTGTGAGTTACGCAAACCACTCGCCCAAATAGCCGATTGTTGATGTCGACCCAAAGTAAGCAATGCTCCAGCCGGCTTACCCTGTGTGGTATAGCGCAAGATTGTTGCGCGATTCGCGTCAGACTCAATACAAACATTACAGCTAGAGCCAACATTAATAAACAAATATCCATCAGGACTAAGTTTAATATTTTTCAGTGTGTGGCCACCGGCAGGTAAGCCACTGATAAAGGGGGTAACTTTTACAGGTGAGCCATCATTAGCGCCAAAACCTGCTTTCTTTTCCAGCTTAACCACCCCATTTTGATTTGCGACGAGCAATGCGCCTGCGACGAACGCCAAGCCCTGAGGGGCATTTAGATCATCTGCCACAGTAACAACTTCATCAGCAATACCATCGTTATTACTATCCGGCAACATTAATATCTTGTTATTGGCCGCTGAAGAAACATACAAATTGCCACTGGCATCGAATGTCATAAATCTTGCACCGCTTAAACTTTCACCTCCTTTGGTGTTTTTATCAGCAAAAATCTCGATTTTAAAACCGGCAGGTAATTTTATCTCGCCCAAATCAGGTCGAGCATAAGCGGACTGTAGACCGAATGAGAGGCAAAACGTAATTAAGATAAGAAAAAAACTGAATAGAAAGTGACGCATGCCAATGCTCCTTAACCATTGAAGCAAAAATATCAGCTCACAATGCCAGCGACTAAGCCAAATCAAACTTAAGTCAAACAGTCTGCCCAAATATTTTTCGCCCAAGCAGCAGCATATTCACCCTCCTGCTCACTTGGCTTGGCAGAAACACCGCCACCTTCAGCAGATACCATGATTTTTTTTACAGCATCATAACGGTATACATTTGCCACATGCATCGCAGATTTATCTGTCACATAGCTATAACAGGTATTAGCAAACACTGGCACTGGGTCTGGCGCCAGTCCAGCCATTAACTGCACAATAGCATTGGCACAAATCTTGGCCTGATTTGTTGCCATGTGCGCAGACTTAGGCAGTGCGGCTGACACCGCGTCACCAATCACATGTACATTAGTAGCCAATTTTGATTCATAACTTAAAAAATCAACTTCACACCAGCGTGCATCTATATTATTCAAGCCTCTTTTTTGATGGTCAATACTGACTATTTGAGTTGGCTTACCTGCGCGTTGCCGTGGAATAACATTCAACACATCCGCTTGAACCGTCTCGAACTCAGTCTTCACTGTGCGCGTTTTAACATCCACATCGACCACAATACTGTTCGGGCGATAGTCTATGATGCCAGCGTATTCTTCATTGAACACCTTGGTAAACAACCCCTTCTTCGAGACAATATCTGCATTAGCATCCAGCACAATCACCTTAGATTTTGGCTTATGGCTTTTAAAGTAATAAGCCACTTGTGCCGCACGCTCATAAGGTCCGGGTGGACAACGATATGGTGCTTTGGGAATACTCATCACGAACACGCCACCATCGGGCATCGCTTCTAATTGTTTACGTAAGTTAACCGTTTGCCAGCCAGCCTTCCATGCATGTGGAATTTGGCTTTGCGCTACAGCGCTTTGCAACATGGGGAGCTCATCGTAAATAAAGTCCACACCCGGCGCGATTATCAGCCTGTCATAACTTAATTCACCACGGAGCATCGTTACTTTTTTGGCGTCAGCATCAATTGCTGTCACGGTATCTTGCACCCACTGAATACCATGTTGTGCCTTCAGAATGTCGTAACCGAAAGTTAAATCATTAATGGTTTTACTGCCACCCAACACCAGATTACTTAATGGGCAAGACACAAACTGTTGATTGGCTTCAACCACAATGACTTCAATTGCGCCTAAACTCCACATACGCAGATACTTCGCGGCAGTCGCACCCGCATAACCACCACCGATTACTACAACACGTCCAATCGGCGGCCGTGTCGCTCTTGCAAAAGCAGGCATGCCAGCACCCAATAAGCTAGCACCTGCCAGACCAGTGCTTGCCAGCTTAATAAAATCACGGCGCTTAATTTGCATGATTCTCTAACAAAGTTTGTGCGGGTAAGGGAATCGCTTTACGTGGCGCTTGTGCTGAAAAATACTCAGCCAAATCGGCAATTTCTTGTATGTTTAAGCCCTTGGCATGCGTCTGCATCACCGTTGCGGCACGCTCGCCTGACTTAAATGCCAGCATTTTTTGCATAAAATCTGCGGAATCTATCCCAGCAAGACCAACTATTTTATTGGGATGATTATTTTGATTATGGTCATTACCACCAGTACCGTGGCAGACCACACACGATGCAGCCAGACTTCTGACATGCACTCGCCTTACAGCATTTACATCTTGAATATTGCCTAGCAGAGCCTCTGCTTTCACCTCGTCGGCAAACACTACCATCGGGCGACTAAGCCCAATGATAGTCAACATCAACAAAAGATGACTGGTCTTTAACAAACCAAATTATCCTGAAGTTTGCTATGTATTACGAGAAAGAACAATTAAATTAGAAACACTTATCTTGGCAACCGTCATCTTTAACACCTAATGACAGCAACAAATTAACCATTTTTGTATTGCCTTGATCACGCATGAAACGTACTACTGAAACATTACCACGCATTTTTTTGTTAATGTCAGCACCTTTAGCAGCCAGATACTTCACCATTTCTTCATTACCATCGTATGCAGCATGAATAAAGGCGGTCCATTTAGTTATAGGATGTGCATAGTTCAAATCAGCACCATGTTCAACAAGGTACTTAACTGCGTCAAACTTATCCTTAGCCGCAGCCATTAAAAGTGGTGACCAAGCAAAATAGCTAACATTCACATCTACGCCACTTTCTACATATTTTTTAATTAGCGGCATGTTACCGTCACCAACTGCACCTGTGAATTCAACAGACTCATCATCTGTAAGTGCTCTTGCGGCCATCGCATTGAACGAAAATCCTAAAACTAATACAGCCAATATCACTCTCATAAATTTCATGCTACTTTTCTCCAAAATCGCTTATTTAAATTTAGAAACAAAATTTTTGTTATATTGCCAACGTACTCTTTCTTACAATTTACATCTCTAGCCAATAAACTTCCTTGCATTGCGGAACATACGCATCCAAGCACTATCTTCAGCCTCGCCACTGGCTTGCCAAGTGTTTTGCACGTTACGAATCACTCGCTCAGGATGTGGCATCATAATACTAAAGCGGCCATCTGTGCTGGTTAATCCTGTAACACCTAACGGCGAACCATTAGGATTGTACGGATAACTTGTCGTTGGTGCTGAGGCATTATCAATAAAGCGCATCGTCACCAATTGCTTAGCCAACACTTCATTGACCGTGTGTTTTGCAGAAAATTCCGCATAACCCTCACCATGTGCAACTGCAATCGGCATTTTGCTGCCAGCCATGCCATTAAAGAACAGTGATGGCGACTCTAAAATCTCCACCATACTTAGTCTGGCTTCAAACTGCTCTGATTTGTTTTTCACAAAATGTGGCCAATGCGCTGCACCTGGAATCAGCTCACGCAAGTTGCTCATCATCTGGCAACCGTTACATACGCCAAGCGCAAAGCTGTCTTGGCGCTCAAAGAAGGCTGAGAACTCATCACGTGCACGTGCGTTGAACAGAATGGATTTAGCCCAGCCTTCACCGGCGCCTAATACGTCACCGTAAGAGAAACCGCCGCAAGCCACAAAACCAGCAAAATCTTTCAGTAAAACACGGCCAGCAATCACATCGCTCATGTGTACGTCATAAGTTGCAAAGCCAGCGCGATCAAAAGAGGCCGCCATTTCCACATGACCATTCACACCTTGCTCACGCAATATCGCCATTTTTGGACGGGCACCCGTAGCAATATAAGGCGCAGCGATATTTTCTTCAGCTGCAAAAGTCAGTTCTGTGAACAAGCCGCGGTTGCTATCATCCAAAATACGGTCATATTCTTGCTGTGCACATTGAGGATTATCACGCAGCTTTTGCATTTGATAAGTCGTTTCAGACCACATGCGATGCAGATTGATACGGGTGTCCGCAAACACAAGTTTGCCGTTTTGTTTGATCTCGATTTGGTTACCTGCGATTACGTCAGCGATTACATGTGCCAGACCGTTAAACTGTTTAGCAATAGCATCTGCATCAGTTGAAACCACTTGAATCACAGCACCCAACTCTTCGTTATACAAAGCACTAACCACATCGCCTTGTAAGCTTGAAATATCAACATTCAAACCACAATGGCCTGCAAATGCCATTTCAACTACGGTTGTGAATAAACCACCGTCAGAACGGTCATGGTAAGCCAGTAGCTTGCCTTCTTTATTCAACTGCTGAATGGTAGTAAAGAAGTGTTTTAACTGTGCAGCATCGTCCACATCTGGTGCCACATTACCCACCGCACCATAGACCTGCGCCAAGCTTGAACCACCCATGCGGTTTTTTCCCGCACCCAAATCAATCAGAATCAACTTGGAGTCAACATTAGTTTGCAGTTGCGGCGTCAATG
>DAIDAH010000065.1 GCA_027310735.1 Methylotenera sp.
CAACTATTCAAGACTGTGGCTCACATACATTGCCATTCTTAAGTTTGATGTTCAAATCATTTGAGCCATTAGGTACAAAATTTTCCAGCATTCAAACACAACGCGTGCAACGTTTTGTAGGTGATGCTGCTTGTAGCGGCAACGGTGAGATTTTACTGATTTCAGCATAATTGCAGCAAGTGATACCATAGCGTTTTGCAGAACAACTCAACGCTATGTCACAGAACACAATACTAGAAACATCCACACAAAAGTACTTAACCGCAGCGCTTTATAAGTTTGTCAGCTTGCCAGACTATAAAGCGCTTCAAGCGCCTATCATAGAGGCCTGCACCACTCACAACATCAAAGGTACGCTACTACTTGCTGAAGAAGGCATCAATGGCACAATTGCCGGTTTGCCAGATGACATTCACGCCGTCCTCAATTACTTGCGTACAGACCCAATATTTCAAAATCGCTTGGCCGATTTAGAGCACAAAGAGTCTTTTGCCTCGGTACATCCCTTCTACCGGATGAAGGTAAAAATCAAAAAAGAGATTGTCACCCTCGGCGTGCCTGGCGTAAGCCCCACCAAACAAGTCGGCACTTATGTGAAACCGGAAGATTGGAATGCATTAATCTCTGACCCTGATGTCATTTTAATTGATACGCGTAATGACTATGAAGTCGATATCGGTACATTTAAAGGTGCAATAGATCCAAGAACCACCACATTCCGTGAATTTCCAGAATATGTAGCCAAGCACTTTGATAAAACTAAACATAAAAAAGTAGCTATGTTCTGCACAGGTGGCATCCGTTGCGAAAAAGCATCCTCGTACATGATGGATCAAGGCTTTGAAGAGGTTTTTCACCTCCAAGGCGGTATTTTAAAGTATTTGGAAACCGTGCCTGAAGAAAACAGCTTATGGCAAGGCGAGTGCTTTGTGTTCGATCAACGTGTTGGTGTAAAACACAATTTAGAGGTCGGCGAATATGACCAATGCTACGCATGCCGCCATCCACTGTCACCAACCGAACTACAAAGCCCGCAATATGAAGCTGGCATCTCTTGCCCATATTGCTACGGAAAAGTATCAGAAGAAAAACGTGCGAGTCTTATTGAACGCCAGAAACAAGTCTTATTAGCTAAGCAACGCGGTGCAATGCATATCGGTGAAAAACTCAAGAAATAGATCAACACATTAAGAGGCAAATAAATGCCAATAATACTCAGGAGAATCAATTGATTAAATTACTAGCTGTTTGTGCAATGTGCCTGCTGTCCATCATTGGCTGTGAAAAAGAAAGGCAAGTATCTGCCGAAGTCGGCGCCCAACCTAAACAAATCATCGACAAAGTCACTAGTGACATTAGCAATGTAGAAGCTAAAGCCGCTGAGAATCTTAAAGCTGCGGATGAAGCGAGTGCTCCAGAAAAGACCAACCAATAAGTATTCAGCTTACAAGTGATTTAATGCGTCCAAGTTAACGCATGTATTACCCGTTAAAACACCCTGTAACACTCTACATGACACATCAGGCTCGCCAAGGTCAGTCAATACTAGCGCTGCACCATTAAAGTCGTGGTCAGCTGTATAGTCATTAATTGTGACTATAGTTCTTAAGCCCGCACCCAGACTTGATTTTAAGCCATTTTCAGAATCTTCAAATGCAAGGCACACTGCTGGGTCTAGTTGCAGTTTATTTAAAGCCCACTGATAAATATCTGGTGCCGGCTTTTTGGCTGGAACCACATCACCTGCGGCAATGACTTCAAACCATGCCAATGCATCCTCCCCCAAAGTGTGCGTAACCAGTGCGGTTACATTCGCTGGTGTAGTCGTCGTTGCTATGGCGAGCCGGATATTTGCAGCTCTTGCTTCAAGTAACAGGCGCTTCACGCCAGTACGAAGTGGAATCATTCCTGCAGATAACAGTTCTGTATAAATACGCGTTTTTTCTCGGTGTAAACTTGCTACAAGCTTAGGAAAGTTTATATCTTGTTTCAACTCCGGCTGATACCGCTCTACATAGAAATTGATACGCTCTTTACCACCAGTGACTGTAAGCAGCTCACCATAGAGTGCAACATCCCAATGCCAATCTAAACCCGCCTCTTTAAACGCTTGATTAAATGCAGGTCGATGCCCATCTCGCTCAGTATCAGCTAAAGTGCCATCAACATCAAAGATAAATGCTTGAATCATTAAGCGACATCCATAAAGCCAAGGTAAATTAAAATTATAAGCTTTGATTAGCTTTAAGCCCTACAAAGCTAAGTCTGATTGATTAATTTAACTAAAAATATCATACGTATTGAAGTATCGTACCAGAATGACTACAAATTGTAGCGCGACAAACTTACTTAATGAGTATTAGTGCTAACTGGAGCTGTATTCAGCATATTATTTTCTAATATCTGATGAATCTGTTCCATGAGAAAGCTAGCTGACTCTCGCCCTAATTTTGACTCCCGCATGGCCATGTGCCAGTTAGAGATACAACTTCTCAATGAAGGTAAATCGTTGCTATTGTTGATATTCTCTTTAATGCCGCGCCCCATTAAGCCAAGATAATCATCGGCAGCTTCAATAAGTATTGCTTTCACAGCCGCGATTTTTTCTAATGCAATTGGCGTGCTAGTAATCTCGGCATGAAAGAGTGAGTGTGCAGTTAAAGTAACATTTTCTGTTCTGTTGTTAGTAACAGGAGTGCTGTTAAATTTCTGGATAAACCCACCAGACTCTAACTTTTGAATCGTTTCAGCAAGTTGTTCTTTTCTAAAAAACTTCTCAAGCTCACTGATGCTTCGAACGCCATTCACCAATAGCAATACCTGCCGCTCTCGGACATGTAATGTGCGTTTTTGGTTGGTAAATTCATTGTAACCAAGCACCGATTTCTCATAAACCATATCTATTCTTTTAAAAGAAATTTACAGAGTCGAGACTAATGAATAAATGTTACATTAGGATTACAACGTTAAGAATTTTGATGAATTTAAAGCTGAACTGCTACAAAGAAAAAGGGCTAGGCCTGAGCCTACCCCTTAGGTTTTTACTACATATTTTTTTGCTATTGTTTATTTCTCAAATTCGCTGCGATACGCAATCTCAAAGCATTCAGCTTAATAAAGCCGCCTGCATCGCGTTGATCATATGCGCCAGCATCATCTTCAAATGTCGCAATCGTAGAATCAAACAATGAGTTAGTTTTACTATCGCGGCCGGTAATAATAACATTACCCTTGTAAAGCTTAACGCGCACCCAGCCATTCACTGATTTTTGCGTATGGTCAATGAGTGTCTGAATCGCAAGACGCTCAGGGCTCCACCAGTAACCGTTATAAATCATGCTGGCATAACGTGGCATTAAGTCATCTTTCAAATGCGCCACTTCACGGTCTAATGTAATGGATTCAATCGCACGATGCGCTTTAAGCATAATCGTACCGCCTGGTGTTTCGTAACAACCGCGTGACTTCATACCAACATAACGGTTTTCAACCAAGTCTAAACGACCAATACCGTGCTTACCTCCGATTGCATTCAAATGCGCCAACATTTCGTGCGCCTTCATGGCTTGACCATTCAAACTTACTGGGTCACCATTCACGTATTCAATATCTAGGTATTCAGGTGTATCTGGCGCTTTTTCTGGGCTAACACTCCAACGCCACATAGACTCTTCAGCTTCTGCAGCTGGGTTTTCCAAATGACGACCTTCGTATGAAATGTGCAACAAGTTAGCATCCATGCTGTATGGGCTACCGCCTTGCTTATGTTTCATATCGACTGGAATGCCATGTTTTTCAGCATAGGCCATGAGCTTTTCACGACTCAACAAATCCCACTCGCGCCAAGGCGCAATAATTTGAATGTTTGGGCTCAATGCATAAGCACCCAATTCAAAACGCACTTGGTCATTACCTTTACCCGTTGCGCCATGTGAAATAGCGTCAGCATTGGTTTCTGCAGCAATCTCGATTAAACGCTTAGCGATTAAAGGACGTGCGATTGATGTGCCTAATAAGTACTCACCTTCGTAAACAGTATTCGCACGGAACATTGGAAATACAAAGTCACGCACGAACTCTTCACGTACATCATCAATGTAGATTTCTTTTACGCCGGCGGCTTTTGCTTTAGCACGTGCGGGCTCTAACTCTTCACCCTGACCTAAGTCAGCAGTAAACGTCACCACTTCACATTTATACTCGTCTTGCAACCACTTCAAAATAACTGAAGTATCCAAGCCGCCAGAATAGGCTAATACTACTTTTTTAATCTCTTTTTTTACGTTACTCATTACTTAAGTTTTTCCCAATTCAACTAATTTATAAATAGATCGAAGGCGACTAACACGCTCACAAAACCCATTAAACTCAAACCACTTAAAAACAACCAATCGGCGATATTTTCATATTTCTCAACATTGTGTCGGTGTCGCAATGTCCAGTAAGATAACCATGCACTGCCCAAAAAAATGAGTGCATCAACAGCCATAAGCTGATCTACCCATGGTGATATTGCTTCTTTTGGCACCAATTGTACTAGTGAGATTACTGTCACGCAAACGCCAACCATAGTGGCGGCAACAGGAAGAATATGATTGCTTATATTTTCAGAAGCCACTTACTTCAATCGTCCTAACAATAAATATTCCATCAATGCTTTCTGTACATGCAAACGATTCTCTGCCTCATCCCATACAACTGACTGCGAGCCATCAATCACATCTGCAGCCACCTCCTCACCACGATGCGCTGGCAGGCAGTGCATAAATAACGCATCTTTAGCAGCCACTCGCATCATATCGCCATCTACTTGCCAATCAGCAAAGTCGCGCATACGCTCTTCATTTTCAGCCTCAAAACCCATACTGGTCCACACATCAGTGGTCACCATATCGGCGCCCTTAGCGGCTTCCATTGGATCAGCAAACACCTCGAAATGATCATTTCCATAAAGGTTGGCGCGCTCTGGTTCAACTTCATAGCCTGGAGGTGTTGAAACATGGACATTAAAGTCCAGCACCTCAGCCGCTTGCAACCAAGTATTGCAGACGTTATTGCTATCGCCAATCCATGCAACTGTTTTACCTTGAATCGGTCCACGATGCTCGATAAAAGTGAATATATCCGCCAAAATCTGGCAAGGATGGTATTCATTGGTCAAACCATTAATCACAGGCACACGAGAGTTAGCAGCAAAACGCTCAATGATTTCTTGTTCATAGGTACGAATCATCACCAAGTCACTCATACGAGAAATAACTTGTGCAGCATCTTCCACGGGCTCACCACGCCCAAGCTGAGAGTCACGCGTATTCAAATAGATGGCTGAACCGCCCAATTGCTGCATACCAGCCTCAAAAGACAAACGGGTGCGCGTACTAGCTTTTTCAAAGATCATCACCAAAGTACGATCTTGTAAGGGCCAATAAGGTTTGTACTCCTTGAATTGGGTTTTAATCCAGCGTGTACGCTCAAACACATATTCAAGCTCGTCGCGATTCAAATCATTAAATTGTAAAAAATGTTTTATTGCCATAATGTTTACCGTCAGTTTTTTTATTACTATCGTTTTGCTACTTTAAAAATTAATTAGCTATTCAAGAATGCCTTAATTACAGAGCACAAGCGCTGTATCAGTGCTTGTGCCTCAGCCTCACTCATCACTAGTGGTGGTAATAACCGCACCACATTTTCCGCAGTAACATTCACCAATAGTTTAGCTTCCAACGCCATTTTCACAATATCAGCACATGGACGATCCAACTCAATGCCTATCATCAAGCCAGCATTACGTGTTGTTGTTACGCCTTTGACATTTTTAAACTCGGCATTAAAACCTTCACGCAGTAAATTACCTATTTTCTCGGCATTCTCACGTAAGTTTTCTTGCTCAATAGCATTTAATGTAGCTAAACCTGCCGCACATGCAAGTGGATTGCCACCGAAAGTGGAACCGTGTTTTCCATAAGTAAATACTTCTGCAGCCTTACCAGCCGCTACGCATGCACCAATAGGTACACCTGAGCCCAAACCTTTAGCAAGGCTCATGACATCTGGCTTAATTGCGGTATGCTGGAATGCAAACCATGTACCTGTACGCGCAATACCTGTTTGCACTTCATCTAACATCAACAACCAGCCATGTGCATCACAAATCTGGCGTAATGCTTCTAAATAAGCACTCGCTTCTTTGGGAATATTAATGCCACCTTCGCCTTGCACTGGCTCGACTAAAATAGCCACAATATTCGGGTTATGCTCCGCTACGTGTTTGACTGCTTCGACATCATCATAAGGCACTCGTACAAAACCACCCACTAGCGGCTCGAAACCGGCCTGTACTTTGCGATTACCTGTAGCTGAAAGCGTTGCCATCGTACGTCCATGAAAAGACTTATCCATTACGATAATTTCTGGGTTAGCAATACCCTTATTATGCCCATACAGACGCGCCAACTTAATTGCAGCCTCATTAGCTTCACAACCTGAGTTGCAAAAAAACACTTTATCCATGCCGGAAATTTCACATAGCTTATCAGCTAACGCCGCTTGCTCAGCAATGTTGTAAATATTGGATACGTGAATTAACTTACCGGCTTGTTCGCTGATAGCCCGCACTAATTCAGGATGTGCATGACCCAAGCCATTGACAGCTACACCAGCTAGCGCATCCAGATATTTTTCGCCTTTATCGTCCCAAAGCCAAACACCTTCGCCTTTAACAAAGGTAACGGGCTGGCGCATATAGGTATTCATTAAATGGTCAGACATAGATTTTTACTCAAGTACTCAATAGGATTATTTTTAGTAGTTACTTGCTATTGCAAGTGAGGCGATATAAATCTTACCCCGCGAGATTAGCCGAAATCAGCAGTATTGGCAAGTTTTACGCACTGTAAACATGGACTATTATTTCAATAATCACTTGATAAAAATAGCAATTTAGGCAAAAATCGCCATCCCTGTAATTTTAATTGCCGATCTTTTTACGGCATCTTTAATTTTGACTTCCGAACTCACAACCCAGCCTCAATTACCCATCAACTGGTATGTTGATCCAAATATTTATGCTCTTGAAGAACAACATTTGTTTTCTCAAGCCCCCATCTATCAAGGGCACGCACTCATGGTACCTAACGCAGGTGATTACCATGTGCTTGACTGGACCGGCGAAGCGAACTGTTTGATTAATCATCAAGATGGAATAAGCGTAATTAGCAATGTATGTCGGCATAGACAGGCCATTATGCTAAAAGGCAGTGGTCACACAAAAAACATCGTTTGCCCACTACACCGCTGGACTTACAATCTCGAAGGCAAGTTATTAGGCGCACCACACTTTGATGAAAACCCCTGCTTGCATCTGAATAAAAAGTCACTGCAAAACTGGCAAGGCTTACTATTTGATAGCAAACGCAATATTGCGCAAGACTTAGCCAATGTTGGCTGTAAACAAGACTTTAACTTTACCGATTACGTACTGGATCGCGTTGTGGTTGAAGAGTACAACTTCAACTGGAAAACGTTTATTGAAGTCTATTTAGAAGACTACCACGTAGGTCCATTCCACCCCGGACTAAACCAGTTTGTAGATTGCGATGCACTCAACTGGGAGTTCGGCGAGGAATACAGCGTACAAACTGTAGGTTTTAAACCAAATACAGTAAAATCCGGATCGCCTATTTACCAACAATGGCAACAACAAGTTGCGCAATATCATGACACCAAAACACCGAAATACGGTGCAATCTGGATGGTGTATTATCCATTTTTGATGATTGAATGGTATCCGAACGTACTGGTGGTATCACACATCATTCCACGCGGCGTGAATGCTTGCAGCAATGTCGTGGAGTTCTACTATCCTGAAGACATTGGTTTGTTTGAACGTGAATATGTTACGGCACAACAGGCAGCCTATGAAGAAACCGCGGTAGAAGATAAAGACATCTGCCAGCGTATGCATGATGGCCGCCACGCGCTACACGCACAAGGCATTGATGAGCGCGGCCCCTACCAACACCCGATGGAAACCGGTTTAGAGCACTTCCATATTTGGTATCGCAAACAGCTTGAACAATACCTTGCCTAAGCCATCTATCATCAAGCTACCTAATTTGGGTAGTTTATGGATGTTAGTTGCCGCACTGGGTTTTGCCATTATGGGCGCACTCGTCAAAGTCGGCGCGCAGAAATTCAGTAGTAGTGAACTGGTTTTTTACCGATCACTATTTGGCTTAATCGTTATCTGGGGTTTCATTTTCACTAAGAAACTACCACTAGCTACACCCGTGATGTTTAAACAAATGTCACGTGGCATAGTAGGCTTTGTCGCGCTGATATTGTTTTTTTATGCGATTGCACATTTACCTTTAGCTTCAGCAGTTACCCTCAACTACACTTCCCCCTTATTTCTAGCACTATTCATGCCTTTTTTACTACATGAAAAACCAAAAAAAACATTGTATATTGGCTTAATCATTGGCTTTATCGGAGTCGCGCTGTTACTGAAACCAAGTTTCAACCATCAGGATTGGCTGGCTGGAAGCCTAGGGTTACTCTCTGGCATAGGTGCAGCAATTGCTTATGTGCATGTAAAACAGTTAGGTGCAGCACAAGAACCTGATTGGCGTACGGTATTTTATTTTACCTTAGTATGCACGGTTGGCGCCGGGCTATGGATGCTAGTCAGCAGATTCCACTCACTTGCTTGGCGAGACTTACCTATACTATTAGGCTTGGGACTATCCGCTACCATCGCACAACTAGCATTGACACGCGCTTACCGCACGGGCGACACACTCGTTGTGGCAAGCTTAGCCTATGTCACAGTCGTGCTTGCCAGCTTAATTGGCGTAATCTGGTGGCATGAACACTTGAGTCTCGACGCATGGATTGCAATTGCCTTGATTATTCTAAGTGGCGTAATGAGTGTGCGCAGCACTACACAACGAAACTAATCAAGCTTATGATTAGCTTCGGCCAACAATATCAATGAAGATCCAATCTCGTTAAATAAAGGTCGATGTTTGACTTCTGACTGAGCACAGCGAGTCTGCAAATCGCGCAGTGCATTCTCAATGCTTTCCGACTCAAGCGGAGCATCACAGCGATCCAGCAACTCTTCCAGCAAACAGGCAAATGCGCGCACTTCTAAGCGTTGCAAAGCAATCGCTAAATTTGCATCGTCTCGCGGTAAAAAAGATGCTCCGCCAAAATCGCCAAGCAAACAATCACCCTGTATGGAGCTACTCTCATTTAACAAAATGTTATGCGCATATAAATCACCATGTATCACACCTTGCGCATGCAGATGTTCAACTGCTGCTGAGATGCTCAACGCAATATTCAAAACGGTTGCTAAGCTAAACCGCCTGTCTGCTGAATAAATATCGCGCGTACAAGACTCCAGACTAGGCGGCCCTGCAAGATTGACAAAGCTAGAGTCTATGAGAGACATCACTAAGCCTGAAATATTTTCGGGATGTCCGCTGATTTTTCCTAGAATCGGAATCAATTTGGAATGCGCACCTGCGGCTATGCTGGCGGCTTTTTCGCTACGCGGTAAACCATCACTGGTCACTGTACCTTTAAATACCTTGACCGCCACATCCGAAGCCATGCCTGCCGACTGACAAGTTGCATGATAAATGACACCCGACGCTCCCTCGCCTAACACCTGTTGTAGCTCAAGGCTATGCCAATCAATATGTGCAATCGCTTGCTTCGTCGCGACAACAGCCTCATCAACATCACTGCATGGATTACCCGCATACGCCAACCATGCAAGACGCGGTAATGACAACAACCAATCAGGAAGCCGTGTGAAACGATTTGCAGAAATACGCAGCAATTCCAAGTGATTGCAGGCAGTAAGCACAGGTAAACAGTGCAACTGATTGCCTGCCAGCATAAGTTTTTGCAGTTGTGTGCAGGCACCAAGCTCATTGGGTAGCTCAGAGATTTTATTATCAGTCAAAATCAGCCAGCGCAGTTTCTTCGGCAAAGATTCGGCAGGCACATTGCTAATCTGATTCGCTTTGAAACCGACCATCTCTAGATTCTGGCACCGCCCCAACACTTTGGGTAATTCAGTAAAACGATTATCTGAGCAAAAAATGATACGCAACTTGTGTAGCCTAGGCAGGTCATCAGGCAAGCTGGATAACGCATTGCCAGATAAATTGAGAACCTCTAATGAATCGGCAAGCGTATAGATTTCGCTAGGAAATTTGGTCAAGCCACAAGATAGATCAAGGCGCTTAATACCAGCCAATTGGCCAGTGCGTAAAGATGAGAGTGTATGCATGGCAGCACTATAGCAAAGCAGGCATACTGATGGAGGCTTTTATGATTAATTCAACATTGATGGGGTGAACTACAAGCCGCAATGCAAACAGGTAATTAAGATAGCAAGCAGACATTGGATGGGAAAATTACCATCTCAATCTTAAAATCAGCGCGTGGGCAGGAATCTACTCATCCAGCATACCAGTCAACTCAATTCTAGTTTAGAAACCTAAATAATCAAGGATCAATCAACCCACTACGCATCGCAATCAGCGCGATTTCTGCCGAGTTATTGGCATTGAGTTTTTGCTTGATGTTGTAAAGATGAGTGCCTACGGTACGTGGGCTTAAGAATAACATTTCAGCAATTTCATTGGTGGTTTTACCTTTTGCCAGCGCCATAAAGACTTCAAACTCGCGTGGCGACAATACATCCACAGGGTTTTGCTCACCGGATAACTGCTGAATCGCCATTTGCTGTGCCACACTGGCTTCTAGATATTTTTTACCTGTTGCAATAGTACGAATCGCCTTAATCAGCTCTTCTGCCGCACTGCGTTTGGTTAAATAGCCCATTGCGCCAGCATTCAACACGCGCTTGGGATGCACGGAGTCTTCATGCGCTGAAAGCACTAAAATTTTAGCCGTACTATCTTTAGCAAGGATGCGCTCAATCGCCTCCAAACCGCCAATGCCAGGCATGGTAATATCCATCACCACCACATGTGGCTTATGCTCCATATAGCGTTGAATACTTTGCTCACCACTATCGGCTTCAGCGACGACTTTAATCTCGGCATCAAGCTCTAGTAACATTTTAAATCCCATGCGAACCACCGCGTGGTCATCTACCAGCATGACGTTAATTTGACTCATGTTGCTTGCCTTCTCCCATTACTGGGTAATGTTATTCGGAATATTAATGTGAATTGCAGTACCGCGGTCAGGCGCGGACTCCAGATTAAAACTGCCATGCAGGGCTTGCACCCGCTCGCGCATGCCGATTAAACCAAAGTGTTTGGATTGGTCAACGGCGTCAATATCCATACCGATGCCGTTATCCTGAATGCTCAATAAAAGCTCACCTGCAGCTGTTTCTGTCAGGTCAATATCAATAATACTGGCCTGTGCGTATTTAAGCGCATTATTCAGCGACTCCTGTACGATTCGATACAAATTAATGCTAACAGTTTCACCTAAATCCTGCAGATTGCCTTTTAGGCGCAAATTGATTTTAACCGATGGATTTTGCGTTTGATAGGTACTGACTGCATCCTTTAAGGTTTCAGCCAAACCCAGATTATCCAGTGCACCAGGCCGTAACTGGCGCACGATATTATGCATACCATCATAGATTTGATTTGCAGCAGATACTATCACTTGCGCATGCGCAGCAATATCAGGCATACCAGGGTTGGTCTCACTAGCCTTGGTTTTATTGGCAATACCAACAGCAAAGGTTTTAATCGCTGTGACATATTGCCCTAACTCATCATGCAGCTCCCGCGCCAAGCTGCGGCGCTCGTCTTCAATATGCTTTTGAATGACATGTGTTAACTGGCGATTTTCTTCTAATTGGCGTTCTG